>NZ_JAPCIQ010000019.1:0-63559 GCF_027707405.1 Aeromonas sp. QDB68
CATGCCTCCCTCATTTTTTAGCCCTGATACTACGTGGACTGGAACTCAAATTCTCTTAAGTGAACAGCATTGCGGCCAGGCCGGGGTGTTTCGTGTGGGCGGTGTGCCATGACGGCGCGGATCACTGCTCCTTGCAGTCGTTGTAGAGGCTCTGCCACTCCCCGGCGTCATCACGCATCTCGACGAACCCCTCCTTGCCCTTGTTCCACCAGACCACCTCGTGATCGTCGGTATAGCGGGCGCCGGAGGCGGAAACCGCCTGAGGCAGGGTGTAATCCTTGCCATCGGGGAGGGAGAGCTTGACGAAGTTCAGGCTCTCGTCCGAGAGGGAGAAGTAGCGAACCTGCACTTTCTGGTTCTGTTCACACAGATAGGTGACGGGATCGCCGCCGGTCACTCCCAGCTTGCCGCTGCCCAGATCGCAGCCGCCGAGCAGGGTGATGGCGCCCGCCCCCAGTAGAAAGAGCTTGGCGTGTTTCATGTTTGATCCTCACAACGGTGTCATATGGCCTTGAGCCTAACAGGATGAGGCACAACTGCAACCTCATGGCAGGAGCCCTGCGTCGGGATGCGTCCGTCTCCCTCTGGTCCGTGGGGCAGGCAAAAAAACGCCCCGGCAGGCAAGCGGGGCGAAAGGGAGCCGTCCAATGGCTGCAGAAAAGGGTCAGTGGCCGAACCGTGTCGCCTCGAAGCGATTGAGCAGCCGGTGGATGAGGTAGCAGGCGAGCAGGGTGACCACGATGGTAAAGAGGATGCTGCTCACCCGATAGAGGGCGCTGAACACCAGGTCGTTGCCCGGGGTCAGGTACTGGCCGAACAGGATGCCGAGGGTGGTGAGGGCACCGAAGCCGACTCCGGACCCGCTCGCCTCCTTCACATGGGCATAGCTGAACAGCATGGCGCCGAGCCAGAGCACCGGGGTCACCAGCAGCAGCAAGCCGGACCAGTCATAGAGCACCAGCTGCCCCAGGATGCCGAAACTCACCCCCAGCAGGGTGCCCATGGCCCGCTTGCGGGCATAGTCCAGGGCGCCGTTCCAGTGCATGGGGAAGAGCAGCAGCAGGGTGGTGGCCTGGGCGGACATGGAGTCGCGCAGATCGAAGATCTGGAACACCAGGAACGAGAGGGTCGCGATGGACGCCCCCAGCAGGGCTTCGTGGCGCATCCGGTGCGGCGCCTTGGGGGAGGGGGCCGGCCTGGGGCGCTCCTCCACGTCCGGAATGAGGGCCGTCATCAGATAGGCGATGAGCACCGACAGGACGCTGGCCCAGAGGTTGCTGAAGATGAGGTCGTTCAGATCAATCCCGGGGTAGCTGGCAAAGTGCAGCATGATGCTGAGGCTGAGCACCCCGTTGGCACCGAACAGGAACAGGCTGCCCCGGGACATGGCGGCGAAACGGTAGAGGAAGAGCAAAAAGACCAGGGGGGTCATGAGCCCCGGGTGGCCGCCGAACAGGCCGCCGAGCAGCCCCACTTCCAGACCGCACATGGCGGCGGAGGCGATGAGCTGGCGGGCGGCGTGACCGTTCATCACCGGCACCAGGCCGAGCAGCAGCACCGGGGTGACGGTGAAGAAGACCCCGTTGCTCCAGCCGAAGATCTTGCACAGCACAAACCCCAGGGTACAGCCAAAGGCGATGCGCAGACACTGGCGCAGTTCGTTGGGGGTGAGGGGTCTGTGCCACAGGTTCATGGTCGTCATCTCAATAGATGTAGTGCAGCAGGCTGAGCAGACGGATCTGGCCGCGGGCCAGCAGCCCGGTCAGGGCGTTGTCCGGCAGCAGCTGCACCGTGGCGCGGGCCCCGGCCGGCAGGTGGGCGGGCAGTTGCTCCAGGGTCAGGTGCAGGCGCAGGCGCTGGGCATCCCGTACCCAGCGATCGGACTCGACAGGGTTCGCAAGCTGGCCGTTGGCGTCAAACTGGCCGGCGCTGACCCCGGCATCCAGGCTGGCGACGCGGGCAGGATAGAGGCGACCGGGCTCGCCGTCGAAGGCGACGAGGGCCTGACTGCCGGCGCTGACGTGGCGCAGGCTCTTCTCGCGAAAATCGGCGATCACGTCCACCTGCTCGGAGACCAGGGCCAGCAGAGGGGAACCCGCATTGGCCACGCTGCCAGGCTTGAGCTGCAAGTTGGTGATGATGCCGTCCTGGCTCGCATGAACCCGGCTGTAGGCGAGGTTGAGCTCGGCCTGGGCGAGGCGGTTGCGGGCCTGGCGCAGCAGCAGGTTGTCTTCCCCTGGCAAGCCGCGGTTGACGCGGGCCTGCTCTACCCGGGCCTGGCTGCCGAGCAGGTTGGCACGGGCGGTACGGGCGGCGCTGTCGGCGTCATCTTTCTGCTGTTCAGAGACCATGTGACGGCGGTAGAGGGCGTCGATGCGCGCCGCTTCCCGCTGTTTCTGGTCGGCCTGGGTGCGCAGCGAGCTGTACTCCGCCTCGTAGGCGGTCAGGGTCGCGTCCAGCTGGCGGTTCTGCTGCCTGGCCTGATCCAGGGCGAGCCTGGCCTGATCCACGGCGAGCTGGAAGGGTTCCGGGTCGAGGGCGAACAGCAGATCCCCCTGCTTGACGTGCTGGTTGTTGGCGACGGCGACTTCGACCACCTTGCCGCTGACCTGGGGGGCCATCCGGGTGACGACCCGGGTGGCCATGGCCTGGGGGGTCAGGGGCATCTTGATGTCGGCCAGCAGAAAGTAGCCAAACACCAGGACGAAGCAGATGATGGCCCACTTTATCCAGCGCTTGAATTGTTGATCCGGTGTCATCTTATTCTCTCTCTTCGTGCTGTGCGGCTATCTTGCCGAGGGCGTTGGCGGAGATGCGGTGCACAATGTCTTCAAACTGGGCCAGCTCCTGCTGGCTGATGCCGGTGAGCAGCTCCCGGCGCACGGCGATGATGCGGCCCTCGATCTGATCGAGCAGCGCCTTGCCCGCCGGGGTCAGGGTGACGATGCGGGCCCGCTTGTCCTGGCTGCAGCAATGGCGCTCGATCAGCCCCTGCTCCTCGAGCTGACCCAGGGTCCGCATCAGGGAGGGGAGCTCTATCTCCAGGGCCTCGGCCAGGGTCTTCTGGCTGAGGTGGCCGCCGAGGCGGCTGAGTTTCCACAGGGCGGTCCAGCGGGGATGGGTGAGCCCTAGAGGTGCCAGCTCGAGATCGGCCACGGTGCGCCAGAGCCGGTGCAATCGCCCCAGCTGCTCGGCGAGGGAGAGTTCTCGCAACATCTCCAGATCCTTTTTCATGACGGGCACCTCAATTACTTAGCTTGCGAAGCATTATATTTATTTCGCAGGCTAAGTAAATAGTGTGATACAGCTCACGTTCAGGTTTTTTGCCCGGGCCGTGGTGTTTAAGTTTTTATATGGCTTTGCGGGCCAGCTAACCGACAACGGCCGGGGGAGGCGCTAGAGTGGCCACCTTTGAGGTGCGCCAGGCTGGCCACTGACCCGGCCGGGGGACACCCTCACCCTGGGCTTTCCTGTCCGCTGCAAGGTTGAACGATGAAACTGCGCCACCAGCTAGTCACCCTCTCGCTTGGCTTGTCACTGCTGCTGATCCTGATCCTGGGCTGTCTGCTCGCCCTCTTCATGCGCCACCTGCTGGAGAACAACCTGAAGGAGAAGGGGAGCGATCTGGCCCGGGTGCTGGCGGCGGACAGCCGGGTGGTCCGGGCCCTGGAGAAGGGGAGCGATCCCGGGCTGCGGGATTATGTGCAGGGGATCTGCAGCCGCACCGACGCCGCCTACATGGTGGTGACCGACGAACATGCCAGGCGCCTGAGCCACCCCTCGCCCGAGCTGGTGGGCCAGACCTTCCGGGGGGAGGACATCTGGCCTGCACTCCAGTCGCGCGAGAGCTACTGCTCCCGGGACGTGGGCACCCTGGGTCCCGCCATCCGCTGCTTCGCTCCCGTAGTGGGGCCCGATGGCCAGGCCATCGGTGCAGTGGCGGTGGGTTATCTGATGCGCACCGTGGAGGGCACCTATCAGGAGCGGATCGCCCTGCTGGTCGGCGCCATCGCAGCGGTGCTGGGGTGCGGCCTGCTGCTGGCGCTCTGGGTGCAGCACCTGCTGCGCCGCACCCTGCTGGATCTGGAGCCGGAGACCATCGCCAATCGCTTCGCCCAGCAGGATCTGGTGCTGGAGGGGATCTCGGAGGGGATAGTGGCCCTGGACAACCAGCACAGGATCACCATGCTCAACAGCGCCGCCTTCTATCAGTTGCGACTGCCCGGCACCGGGCGCCACGCCCTGCTGGGCCGCTCCCTGGCGGAGCTGGCCCCCGGCCTCGTGCCCACGTTGCAGCAAGGGGGGGCGGTCAGGTTCACCGTGCAGGGGGATGACTTCGTCGGCCACTGGCAGGAGCTCAGCGGTCGCGAGCCGGGGCGCATGCTCATCTTCAGCCGGCCAGACGGCACCGGCAGCCTGGGCATGCAGGTGACCCACCTGCGCCAGTACGGCGAGATGCTGCGCATCCAGACCCATGAATTCGCCAACAAGCTCAGCAGCCTCTCCGGTCTGCTCCAGCTCGGCCACGTGGATCAGGCGGTAGACCTCATCCAGCAGGAGAACGAAGCCTGCCAGAACATGTTGCAGGATCTGCTGCGGGTCATCGAGAACAAGCCGGTGGCCGGGCTCATCCTCGGCAAGTTCAGCCGGGCGCGGGAGCTGGGGGTGGAGCTGGTGCTGGATGCGGGGTCGGCCCTCGGGGAGTATCCGGCCGAGGTGTCGGCGGATCTCATCACCTGCATCGGCAACCTGCTGGACAACGGCATTCGCGCCGCCTGGGGGAACCGCGAGCACGCCGCGCCCAGGGTGCTGCTCTCCCTCGATGATCTGGGGCGGCGGCTGGTGATCGAGGTGGAGGACAGTGGCGAGGGGGTGGACGAGGCGCTGGCGGATCACCTGTTCGACTACGGTGTCAGCCGCCAGACCGGGGATCACGGGGTCGGCCTCTTCCTGGTCAAGAAGACGGTGGCCAGGCGGGGGGGCGTGATAGAATGGCGTCGCACCGCCGAGCAGACGACCCTGTTTGGTATCTATTTGAATAAAAACCAATTGGTGTAAGTCATGAAGCCAATTTTCACGCTGATTATCGAGGATGACGAGCGGATAGGCGCCATGTTGGGGGAGCTGGTCTCCTCCACGGCCGGGTTCTCCCTGATGGGGCGGGCCGGCACCCTGGCCGAGGCGGATCGCCTGATGGCGGGGAGCGAGCCCCGCTTGCTGATGGTCGACATCTCCCTGCCCGATGGCTCGGGCCTGGAGTGGGTGAGCCGGCTGCGCAGCTACAACCGGGAGGTGATGGTGATGATGGTGACCGCCTCCTGCGACGTGGAGACCATACAGCAGGCCCTCAACCTGGGCGTGCAGGACTACGTCATCAAGCCGCTGCGGCTGTTTCGCATCCAGCAGAGCCTGGAGGAGATCCTGGTCCTGCATCGCCGCCTGTGCGAGCCGGGGGAGCTGGCCCAGAGCGACCTGGACCGCCTGATGGGCAAGGCGCGCAACCAGGGTCGGGAGGCGCGGGAGACCCCCAAGGGGATCGACGCCATCACCCTGCGACAGGTGCTGGATCTGCTGGCGGGGGAGCCGGACAACACCTTCTCCACCGACACCGTGGCCCTGCGCCTCTCCCTGAGTCGCACCACGGCCCGCCGCTACCTGGAGTTTCTGGAGTCAGAAGATCGGCTGGACGTGGAGCTCAACTACGGCCAGCGTGGCCGCCCGGAGCGGCGCTACCACTGGCGCCGGGAGTCGTGACCCCGCCGCGGGCACAACGCCGAAGAGGCCGCGCACACCATGCTGCGCAGGCCGCGCAGATAAAAGGGAGCCTTTGAGCTCCCTTTTGTTTTGCCCCGATGCGACCCGGCCCTTCTATCTGGGATCGCCCGAGAAGGGGTGCAGGGCGGTGCGGGCGCGCTCGAACAGGGCGATGAGATGATCCGCCACGGCTCTCACCCGCCGGGAGTGGGCGAGATCGCTGTGGAGCACCAGCCAGATGGGCTGATCCACTCCGAGCTCCGGCAGCAGGCAGACCAGATCCGTCTGGCGGGCCAGGTAGTGGGGCAGCACCGCGAGCCCCAGACCGGCCTGGGCGGCGGCGAGCTGGGCCGCCAGGGTGCTGGTCTCCACCCGGCAGGGGCGGCCGCGCAGCATGCGGGTCATCCATCTGGCGGCGGGCAGGTGGCTCTGGGTTTCGTTCCATCCGATGAAGTCATCCTGATCGAAGCTGGCGGCATCCAGCCCGGGGCTGCGGGCATCCAGGTAGGCGCCGGTCCCGTAGAGGCCAAAGCCCAGGGTGCCCAGGCGCCGCAGGGTGAGGTGGCCGGCATCGAGCTTGACCATGCGCACCGCGAGATCGGCATCGCGCCGGTGCAGGTTCACCGTCTGCACCCCGGTGACCAGCTCCACCCTCAGCTCGGGGTGCTGGGCAAAGAGCGTCGGCAGGGAGGGGATGATGAGGGGATTGGCCAGGTTCTCGGCAGTGGCGAGGCGCACGGTGCCGGCCACCTGTCCCTGCAACTGCCCCGCCTCGCCAAAGGCCAGTCCCGCATGTTCCAGCGCCTCGGCTCGCTCAAGCAGGGCCTCCCCGTCGTCGGTCAGGCGATAGCCCTGCTGGTGGCGGCTGAACAGGGGGAGGCCGAGGGCCGCCTCCAGCCTGTCCAGGCGCCGGGAGACGGTGGCCACCCCCATGCGAAGGGCGTGGGCGGCACCGCTCAGGGTGCCGCTGCGGGCGATGGCCAGGAAGACGCGGGCGTCGTCCCAGAGCAGGGGATCGTGCATAGTGTTTCCATAATCGGAAAATGGGTTGCCAGTTATCTCTATATCTCATTAATTTTCGGAAGACCATACTCCCCTGCAACTTGTCAGGGAGAAAATGCGATGCAACGACGAACACTGGGAGCCAACCTGCAGGTCTCTGCCCTGGTGCTGGGCTGCATGGGGATGAGCGAATTCTACGGGCCGCGGGACGATGAGATGTCCTTGCGAGTGCTGGCGGAGGCGGTGGAGCGGGGCATCGACCTGCTCGACACCGCCGACATGTACGGCCCCCACCACAACGAGGCGCTGATCGGGCGTTTTCTCGCGACCCGGCGGGGGCAGGTGAAGGTCGCCACCAAGTTTGGCATCGTGCGCCAGCACGGGGAGTACAGGCGTACCCTCGACAACAGCGCCCGCTATGCGCGCCAGAGCTGCGAGGGCTCCCTGCGCCGCCTCGGCATCGAGCAGATCGATCTCTACTATGTGCACCGCCTCGATCCGGCCCATCCCGTCGATGAGACCATGGCCGGGCTGGCGCAGCTGGTACAGGAGGGCAAGATAGCCCGCATCGGTCTGTGCGAGGTGAGCGAGGCCACCCTGAGGCGCGCCCATGCCGTGCACCCGGTGGCGGCGGTGCAGACCGAATACTCCCTCTGGACCCGGGAGGTGGAGGCGGCGGTGCTGCCCGTCTGCCGGGAGCTGGGGATTGGTCTGGTGGCCTACTCCCCCCTGGGGCGCGGGTTTCTGACCGGGCGTTACCAGCAGGAGGCGGTGTTCGAGGAAGGGGATTTTCGGGCCAGTCTGCCGCGCTTTCAGGGGGAGAACCTCGCCACCAACCGCACCCTGGTGCAGGCGGTCATGGCCCTGACCCGGCAGAAGGGGTGCACGGCGGCGCAGATAGCCCTGGCCTGGCTGCTGGCGCAATGGGAGGGGATAGTGCCCATCCCCGGCACCCGGCGCCTGACCCACCTTGAGGATAACCTCGGCGCCCTCTCGGTGCGCCTCTCCCCAGCGGAGCTCGGGGCCCTGGGCCAGGCCATCCGGACCCTGCCGGTGGCGGGGGAGCGCTATACTGCCGAGGGGATGAAGGGGGTGAACGCATGAGCGGCTCGCACACGGATCGCCATGAACGGGCGTTCGCGCTGCTGGCCCGGCTCGATCCCCAGGCACCCACGCGAGTCGCCGCCAGCCTGGATGCCCTGCCACCGGAACTTGCCGAGCTGGTGCTGGGGTTTGCCTTTGCCGATGTGCTCGCCCGTCCCGGCATCGATCTCTGCACCCGCGAGATACTCACGGTGGCGACCCTGATGGGAATGGGCACGGCGCCCGGACAGCTCGAGTTCCATATCCGGGCCGCCCTCAATGTGGGGGTCAGCCGGGAGACCATCATCGAGATCCTGCTCCAGGTCGCCGTCTATGCCGGAGTGCCCGCCTGCATGAATGGCATCCGTGCGGCCCGCAGCGCCTTCGCCGCCCATGACAAGGGGCGGGGGGGCAGGGATTAAGGTGGAGACGTCACCCTGGCGAAAAGGTCAGGTGTGCCCTGACGAGGGCAGCAAGAAGGGAGCCGAGGCTCCCTTCTTTCATGGTGCTGGCCGGCTCAAGCCCCTTCTGGCAGAGGACGGCGTACCCTCGGCTTGAGCTGGGAGAGCATGACCCCGGTCAGGATGAGGCCGCCCCCCAGCAGGTGATAGCCGTGAATGGGCTCCCCCAGGGTGATGACGGCGATGAGGGCCGTGCACAGGGGCATCAGGTTCATGAAGACCGAGGTGCGCTCCGCCCCCAGGGTGGCGAGGCCGCGCATCCAGCAGTAGGCGGCGAAGATGGAGGAGGCGAGGCTGGCGAACAGCACCATGCTCCAGCCCTGGGCGGGAATGGCCAGGGAGTCGGCAGAGAGGGCCACCGGGATGAGCAGCAGCACCGCCAGCAGGATCTGCAGGTAGAGGTTGAGCCAGGGGCCGAACGGCAGTTGCCAGCGGCGGATCAGCAGGCCATAGAGGGCATAGCTGGCCGCCCCCAGCAGCATCATGCCGTCGCCGGGGTTGATGCCGCTGTGCAGCAGTGCCAGGGGGTTGCCCTGACCCAGCAGCCAGAGCACCCCGAACAGGGAGAGGCTCATGCCGAGCAGCGCCTGCTTGCCCGGCTTCTGGCCAAAGCAGCAGGCCCCGATGAGCAGGGTGAGCAGGGGCAGCAGGGAGCCGATGACCCCCATGTTGGTGGCCGAGGTGCTGTGGGCGGCGTAGTAGGCGAGGCACTGGTAGAGCACCATGCCGAGCAGGGAGAGCACCAGCAGCTTGCCGAGCCAGGGGCGGATGTCGGCCCGGCGGCGCCAGAGCTGCGGCAGGCAGAAGGGGGAGAGCGCGAGGGCGGCGATCACCCAGCGATAGAAGGAGATGGCGGCGGGATCCAGCACGCCGGCGGCGGCCTTGGAGACCACGGTATTGGCGGCCCAGATCAGGATGGCGAGCAGGGGGAAGAGAAAAGGCATAGGCACTCCTTGGTACGATGGGGAGAGTCTAGCCTTGTCTTGAACGAGGTAAGTAGCGTAAATAAGACATGTCATAACCGCTTTGGGACAATCTGCATGGGCACCCTCACCCTGGCCGAGCAGGATCGCCTGCTGGCCGACCCCGACCCCCTCTACTTTCGCTACAGCCAGATCCAGGGGGGCAACGCCTGCGCCGAGCACGCCCACCCCTGGGGTCAGCTCAGCCTCATCAGCCTGGGGGTCATGGTGGTGGAGGTGGGGGGAGAGCGGCTGGTGGCGCCCCCGGACTACCTCATCTGGGTGCCGGCGGACCTTCCCCACACCGCCTTCAACGAGCAGACCCTGGATTACACCTCCATCTACGTGAGCCACGCCCTGGCCCCGCGCCTGCCACGGGAACCCCAGCTGCTGGCGCTCACCCCCTTGCTGCGGGCCCTGCTGGAGGACTTCACCCAGCGCCGGGTCGGGCACATGGAGGATGAGTGGGATGCCCGTCAAGGTGAACTCTTCATCGAGAAGCTGGCCCGCACCCGTTGCCAGCCGAGCTACCTGCCCCAGAGCCGGGATCGCCTGCTGGCCCCCTTGCTGGCGGCATTGCAGGCGGCGCCGGAGGACAACCGCACGCTGGTGGAGTGGGCCAGGGCGCTGCACACCACGGAGCGCACCCTGGCGCGGCGCTGCCAGAAGGAGCTTGGCATGAGCCTCGGCCAGTGGCGCACCCGGCTGCGGCTGGTGAAGGCGCTGGACTGGCTGCGGGGCGAGATGCCGGTGCAGGAGATCGCCTGGCGCCTCGGTTACGCTTCCACCTCGGCTTTCATCGCCATGTTCCAGCGCGAACAGGGCTGCGCCCCCCAGCGCTATCGCCAGCAACTGGGCCAACCCGTGGCCTGAACCGCATGAAAAAGGGCGCCCGCAGGCGCCCTTGTGGATCATGGGATGGGCTTAGAAGAAGCCGAGGGGGTTGATGTCGTGGCTCACCAGCAGGTTCTTGGTGTTCTGGTAGTGGTCCAGCATCATCTTGTGGGTCTCTCGACCGATCCCCGACTTCTTGTAGCCGCCAAAGGCCGCGTGGGCCGGGTAGGCGTGGTAGCAGTTGACCCAGACCCGGCCGGCCTGGATGCCGCGCCCCATGCGCCAGGCCAGGTTGCTGTCCCGGGTCCACAGGCCCGCCCCGAGCCCGTACTGGGTGTCGTTGGCAATGGCCAGGGCATCCGCCTCGTCCTTGAAGGTGGTGACCCCGAGCGCCGGCCCGAAGATCTCCTCCTGGAACACCCGCATCTTGTTCAGGCCCGAGAAGATGGTGGGCTGGATGTAGAAGCCCCCCTCCAGCCCGCTCACCTTGGCCGGGCCGCCGCCCAGCAGCATCTTGGCCCCTTCGCCGCGGCCGATTTCCATGTAGCTCAGGATCTTGTCGAACTGCTCGCGGGACGCCTGGGCCCCCACCTGGGTCGTGGTGTCGAGGGGGTTGCCCTGCACTATGGTGCGGGCGCGGGCCAGCACCCGGTCCATGAAGTCGTCATAGATGCTGGCCTGCACCAGGGCGCGGGAGGGGCAGGTACATACCTCTCCCTGGTTGAAGAAGGTCATCAGCATCCCTTCCACCGCCTTGTCGATGTAGCTGCTCTCGTGCTGCATCACGTCGGCGAAGTAGATGTTGGGGGACTTGCCACCGAGCTCCACGGTGGAAGGGATCAGCTTGTCGGCGGCGCAGCGCAGGATATGGGCGCCCACCTCGGTGGAGCCGGTAAACGCCAGCTTCTGGATCCGGTTGCTGGTGGCGAGCGCCTGGCCCGCCTCGGCGCCGAAGCCGTTGACCACGTTGACCACGCCAGGGGGCAGGATGTCCTTGATGAGATCCATCATCAGCATGATGGTGACCGGGGTCTGCTCGGCGGGCTTGAGCACGCTGCAGCAGCCGGCCGCCAGTACCGGGGCCAGCTTCCAGGCGGCCATCAGCAGGGGGAAGTTCCACGGGATGATCTGGCCGACCACGCCGATGGGCTCCTTGAAGTGGTAGCTGACGGTGTTCTGGTCCAGCTCGGCGGCGGAGCCCTCCTGGGCGCGGATGCAGCCGGCAAAGTAGCGGAAGTGATCCACCACCAGGGGCAGGTCGGCGGCCAGGGTCTCGCGCACCGCCTTGCCGTTTTCCCAGGTCTCGGCGACGGCAAGCCGCTCAATGTTCTGTTCGATGCGATCGGCGATGCGCAGCAGCAGGTTGCTGCGCTCGGTGACGCTGGTCTTGCTCCAGCTGGCGAACGCCTTGTGGGCCGCGTCCAGGGCGAGCTCGATGTCGGCGGCGTCGGAGCGGGCCACCTCGCAGAACACCCGGCCATCCACCGGCGAGATGTTCTCGAAATAGCGGCCGGCGCGCGGCGCCACCCAGTCGCCACCGATGAAGTTGTCATAACGGGATTTGAAGCTGACCAGGGCACCTGCCTGACCGGGAGCGGTATAAATCATCTCATCATCCTTATGTGTGTGGTCCTGACCGGCCTGGCGGGCAGTCCGGTTGCTTCCTGTCATCGCAAGGGGCGTGCCAGCGGGCGGCGCTCTACACAAAAAGGTTGCAAAAACGTTATAAAACGGGGTGCCAAGGGGTATCTTGGTTAACCAGTGCCCCCCAGAGCGGCCCCCGAACTGTGCCGTTTCTGAACATCGGGTGTGACACTGTGCCGTTTGTGAACAGGAGACGTGATGAAGGCGCTCCCCCAAGGCGGCCCTATTCGCGAGTGTGTAGAAGGAGGTGTGATGAGCGAGTTGCCTCAATCCGGTGCCAGCCCAATCCAGCGCTCCTGGGAGCGCTGCCTGCATCAGGGGCTGAGCCGCCAGCAGAGCGCCGAGCTGGACTTGCTGCCCCAGGGGGAGCTGTCGGCTCGCCAGGAGCAGCACAGGACGCTCATCGCCTGCTTCCAGCGCTTCGTGCTGCCGCTCTTTGGCCAGTTGCTGGCAGGCAGACCCTGTCGTCTGCTGCTGTGTGACGGCGAGGGGGCCATCCTCGCGGTGAGCGGAGACGACCGGTTTGCCCGCCATGCCGAGCGCATTTTTTTGCGCAGCGGCGCCCGCTGGGGGGAGGCGAGCAAGGGCACCAACGCCATCGGCACCGCGCTGGCCGAGCAGAGCGAGGTGCAGGTGCTGGGGGCGCAGCACTTCTTCGCCCAGCACAGCTTTCTCAGTTGCAGCGCCTGCCCCCTGCTCGGGCCGGACGGGCAACTGCTCGGCGTGCTCGACATCTCCACCGATGCGGCCCACCACGGCGGCGACATGCTGGGCACCGTGCGCCTCCTGGCCATGACCCTGGAAAACGCCCTGCTGGCCCGCCAGCCGGGCTGGCTGGTGGATCTCGATCCCCAGAGCCTCTGGTCTGCCCGCCTGCTGCTGGGGGAGGGGGGCGAGCTGCTCGGGGCCAACCGGGCCGGTCGGCTCTGGCTCGGCCAGCACCCCTTCGACGGTCAGCAGTTGCTGCGCGAGCGCCGCGGCCTGCGGCTGGTGCCGGAGGCGGGGGAGCGCGCCGCCAGGCTCCCCCTGCCGAGCGCGGTTGAGGAGGGGGGATCGCAGGCGCAGCAGGTGCCGCTCAAGATGCTGGAGCGGGGCATCTCATTGCTCATCGAGGGGGAGACCGGCAGCGGCAAGGAGCACCTGGTGCGCACCCTGCACGCCAGTTCGAGCCGTCGGGAGCGGCCTCTGGTGTGCGTCAACTGCGGCGCCCTGCCGGCGGAGCTGGTGGAGGCCGAGCTGTTCGGCTACGTGGGGGGGGCCTTCAGCGGTGCCCGCAGCCAGGGCAGCCAGGGCTATCTGCGCGCCGCCCACGGCGGCATCCTGATGCTGGATGAAATTGGCGAGCTGCCGCTCCAGGCCCAGACCCGGCTGCTGCGGGTGTTGCAGGAGCGCGTCGTCACCCCGGTAGGCAGCCACAGACCCGAGGCGGTGGATTTCTGGCTGGTCAGCGCCAGCCATCGGGATCTGGCGGCCATGGTGGCGGCCGGCACCTTTCGCGAAGATCTCTACTACCGCATCTGCGGCTGGCGCCAGCAACTGGCACCCCTGCGGGCCTGGTCGGTGCCCGAGCGTCAGGGGTTGATCCTGAACCTGCTCGCCCAGATGGACCCGGCGCTACAACTGAGCCGGGAGGCGGAGCAGCGGCTGCTGGCTCACCCTCTGCCCGGCAACGTGCGCCAGCTCAAACAGGCGCTGGAGGTGGCCTGTGTACTGGCAGAGGGGCAGGGCTGGATTGAACCTGCCCATCTGCATCTGCCCGCCGTGGAAGGGGGAGCGAGCTCACCTTTGGGAGGGAGTACCCTGCGCGAGCAGAGTCGGCAGCGGGTGCAACAGACCCTGGCAGAGTGCGGCGGCAACGTGAGCGAGGCGGCGCGCCGTCTTGGCATCAGTCGCACCACCCTCTATCGGGCGCTGCGGGAGGAGGGGTGAAGGGTGTCGCGCCGTCCAGCGCTTGTGTAGACTGCGAAGGCAAGGACGTTTTTTCGTTATGTTTCCATCGCAGGGAGTGCGCAATGACCCATCTCACCACCGACGAGGCCCCCCGCCTCTCTCCCGGCTGCTGGCCGATGCCGCTTGCGCCCCATGGGGCCCGTGCCGGTTAGTCGGCACCCGTCTGCGCCCGGTGCGGCGCGTGTAATAACCTTGGATCTGGATCAGCGCGGTTCGGCGCTTCAAGGTGTAGGGTAAAAGCCCTTTTTCAGGTGTGATGCCGATGATCCCTTCCTATTCCCGCATGACGACGCTGTTGTTCTGGTGCCTGCTGGCGGCGAGCCTGCTGGCCATGGTGTTATTCGAATTCGGACCCGAGCGGCGGCTCGACATCCTGAGCCAGGCCGGTTTGTCCGTGCGTGCCCAGGATGACAGGGCCCACAAGGGCTCCTCCGTCGCCACCCTGAGTCAGGGGGGCGACAGACCCGCCATCCAGTGCACCCTGCGAAGCCAATATGCCTATCCTTTCTGCGAGCTGGTTCTGACCCTGACCGATCCCGAGCAGGGGCTGGATCTCTCCGGCTTCACCGGGGTGCGGGTGAGGCTGGATGTAGAAGGGCAGGGGGTACAGGCCTGGCGCCTTTATCTGCGCAACTACGATCCCGTCTACTCGACGCGGGAAGACGAGAGTTCCCACAAGTTCAACGAAGTGCTCTTCACCGCCAGGGATTTTGGTCGTGAGCAGGATGTCCCCCTGAATGTCTTTGCCCCCAGCTCCTGGTGGGTGCAGCAGTACGACATTCCGCTGGTCCAGCAGGGGCCGGATCTGCACCATGTTTACGCCATCGAGATCGCCTCCGATGACAAGATGTTGCCGGGGGAGCACCGGTTGCGGCTCGAGCGGCTGGAGTTCTATGGCCGCTGGTGCAAGCCGGGGGACTTCTATCGCTATCTGCTGCTGGGGTGGCTTGTCTACGGCGTGCTGCTCTTCCTGGTCCAGAACCTGATGTTCGGGGATCGGCTGCGCAAGGCCAGGGAGGCGCGCCTCGCGGCTGAAGCCCTGAGTGCGAGCCTGTGCGAGCAGAACCGGCGCACCGAGGAGGAGGCCCGTTACGATCCCCTGACCGGGGCCCTCAATCGGCTCGGCGGCGAAAAGCTGCTCGGGGAGCTCGGCGAGATGCCGCTCTCCTTCATCTACATCGACATCGATCACTTCAAGGGGGTCAACGACGGTCACGGCCACCCGGTGGGGGACGAGGTGCTCAAGCACATGGTGAGCGAGCTGCTGCGCCATTGCGACAGCCTGTGCCGACTGGTGCGCTGGGGCGGGGAGGAGTTCGTGCTGGTCTGCCTCCATTACGACGAGGGACGGGCCGCCGCCCTGGCGGAGCGGCTGAGAGGGGCGCTGGAGGGGTACAGGCACTGGCCGCTGGGGCTCGGTATCACCGCCTCCTTCGGGGTGGCCGAGCGGCGCAAGGATAGCCTGGAGCAGGCGCTCAAGCGGGCCGACGAGGCGCTCTATCAGGCCAAGCAGAATGGTCGCAACCGGGTGGAGGTGGCGCCCGACTGATCCGGCGCTGGAGCCCATGGCCGGGCGGGGCTATCATGCGCCCCATCATTTATCCGAGGAGAGATGCCATGGCACAACACATTGGCGCCCTGACGCTGCTGGTGGCGGATTACGACGAGGCCATCGCCTTCTTCACCCGGGGAATGGGCTTCGAGCTACTGGAAGACACCCCCTCGACGAGCCGGGCAAACCGGGCAAACGCTGGGTGCGGGTCGCTCCCAAGGGGGCTCCCGGCTCCGCCCTGCTGCTGGCTCGCGCGGCCAACGAGGAGCAGCGCGCCGCCATCTGTCGCCAGGGGGGCGGTCGGGTCTTCCTGTTCCTTGAGACCGACGACTTCTGGGGCGATTACGAGCGGATGCTGGCCTATGGTGTTCATTTTTGTGAACAGCCGCGCCTCGAACCCTACGGCACCGTGGTGGTGTTCGAGGACATCAGTGGCAATCGCTGGGACCTGCTGCAACTCGCTGCTGCCAACTGAATCTGAAAACGTTTATCATCCCGCCCGTCATAAAGTCATAAAAGTGTCACAGAAAGTTCTAATAATTGGCGCACCCATCTTCACAGAGGAGAGAGAAGGGATATGGCTAAGCGAATTCTGGTGGTCGAGGACGAGGCACCGATCCGCGAAATGCTCTGCTTCGTGCTTGAGCAGAAGGGATATGAAACAGTAGAAGCAGAAGATTACGCCGATGGACTGGCAAAGGTGCGCGAACCCTACCCCGAACTCATCGTGCTGGACTGGATGATGCCAGGTGGCAGCGGTATCCAGTTCCTCAAGCAGCTCAAGCAGGATGAGATGACTCGCCAGATCCCGGTGGTGATGCTGACCGCCCGGGGCGAGGAAGAGGACAAGGTGCGCGGGCTCGAGGCCGGTGCCGACGACTACATCACCAAGCCCTTCTCCCCCAAGGAGCTCACCGCCCGCCTGCACGCCGTGATGCGCCGCGTCTCTCCCACCTCGGTGGACGAGGTGATCGAGGTGCAGGGGCTCAAACTGGATCCCGTTTCCCACCGGGTCAGTGCCGAGGAGAAGGCCCTCGACATGGGGCCGACCGAATTCAAGCTGCTGCACTTCTTCATGACCCACCCCGAGCGGGTCTACAGCCGCGAGCAGTTGCTCAACAACGTCTGGGGTACCAACGTGTATGTCGAGGACAGGACGGTGGACGTGCACATTCGCCGCCTGCGCAAGGCCATCGAAGAGACGGGGCACGACAGATTGATCCAGACGGTGCGCGGGGCCGGCTACCGCTTCTCGACCCGTCTCTAGGTCAGGGCCAGTGCCGCCAGCGCCTGCCGGCGGGCATTGGACCCGGCTCTTTGCTGCCTCTAGGAGATCTTAATGTTGCAACCTTACGCCTGGCGGCGACAGTTGTGGCGAATGGCGTTCTTCTACAGCCCCTTCGTCTTGGTAGGTTGGTTAATCGATCATCTCGTTCTCTGCCTGCTGGTGGCCACTGTGGTGCACCTGGTCTGGCACTACCGCTTCCAGAAGCGGCTGTCGGACTGGCTGTGGCACGATCGCAGCCTGGTGCCGCCCCACGGCAGCGGCAGCTGGGAGCACATCTTCAACGGCATCTACAAGTTGCAGCAGCGTCACCGGGCCCGGCGCCGGGAGCTGGCGGGCCTCATCCGCCGCTTTCGGGAAGGGGCGGAGGCGCTGCCCGATGCGGCCGTGGTGTTTCGCACCGACGGCAGCATCCTCTGGTGCAACCGGCTGGCGGAGCAACTGCTCGGCTTTCGCTGGCCCGAGGATGCCGGCCAGCACATCGGCAACCTGATCCGTCACCCCGCCTTCGTCGCCTATCTGGGCAAGGGGCAGTATGACGAGCCATTCGAGATGCACTCCCCCATCAACGAGGAGAAGTTCCTCGAATTTCGCATCATGCCCTATGCGGAGGATCAGGCCATGCTGGTGGTGCGGGATGTGACCCGGCTGCGCAGCCTGGAGAAGACGCGCAAGCACTTCGTCTCCAACGTCTCTCACGAGTTGCGTACCCCCCTCACCGTGCTCAAGGGGTATCTGGAGATGACCGAGGAGCCGCCGCCCCCCGCCATGTGGGCCAAGGCGCACAAGGTGATGATGGAGCAGACGATCCGCATGGACAATCTGGTCAACCAGCTGCTCACCCTGTCGCGCATCGAGGCGGCGCCCACCGTGGATCTCTCCCATCTGGTGGACATGCCCGCCATGCTGGGGCTGCTGGAGCAGGAGGCGCGGGCGCTCTCCGGCGAGCGGGCCCACGAAATCGTCTTCATGGTCCAGCCCAATCTGCTGGTGCGCGGGGATCAGGATCAGCTGCGCAGCGCCGTCTCCAACCTGGTCTACAACGCCATCCACTACACCCCGGCGGGGCGCAAGATCACCGTGGAGTGGCGCAAGCAGGGGAGCATGGCGCTGTTTGCGGTGCAGGATGAGGGGGAGGGGATCCCCCCCGAGCATCTGGCACGGCTCACCGAGCGGTTCTATCGGGTCGACAAGGCCCGCTCGCGCCACACCGGAGGGTCCGGGCTCGGCCTTGCCATCGTCAAGCATGCCCTGAGTCATCACGATGCCCATCTCGATATCGAGAGCCGGGTCGGTGCGGGCAGCCGCTTCAGCTTTCTCATTCCCGCCCGCATGGTGCTGGTGAAATAATATTTTGTGTCAATGTGTTAGCAACGATAGAAGGGCTGCATCGCAGCCCTTTTTTCATCCGGGCCACTCTCGGCCCATGTCATCAAAGTGTCATATAAATTCCATAAATTTGTCACTGCCAGGCCAGATACTGGCGCCGTCTTAAAGAACGGACCTTCTGTAACACTGGAGAAGGAGTGGTGCTGGCCCACGGATCATTGCGATCGGGTGTCAACCACGTATAGACGTCAACCTGACGATTGCCTTCTGCAACCTTGGACTTGGAGAGATTGGATGAAACTCAACAAACTGGCTGGTGTCATCGGATTCACCGCAGCAACCCTGTTTTCTGTCAGCGCTCTGGCTGCCGGTGTGGATAAAGACCTGCCGGAATACACACCGACCAGCGGCATCTCGGGCAACCTGTCCTCTGTCGGCTCGGACACTCTGGCCAACATGATGACCCTGTGGGCCGAAGAATTTAAGCGCATGTATCCCAACGTCAACGTGCAGATCCAGGCCGCCGGTTCTTCCACCGCACCGACTGCCCTGACCGAGGGCGTCGCCCAGTTTGGCCCCATGAGCCGCGCCATGAAGGCCGGTGAAGAGGAGGCATTCGAGAAGCGCTACGGCTACAAGCCGACCGCCATCCGCGTCGCCGTCGATGCCCTGGCCGTGTTCGTCAACAAGGACAACCCCATCAAGGGGCTGACCATGTCGCAGATCGACGCCATCTTCTCCAGCACCCTCAAGTGCGGCGAAGCCAAGGCGGCCACCAAGTGGTCTGATCTGGGTCTGGACGGCAGCTGGTCCGGCAAGGATCTGCAACTGTTCGGTCGCAACTCCGTGTCCGGTACCTACGGTTACTTCAAGGAACACGCCCTGTGCAACGGTGACTTCAAGAGCGGCGTGAACGAGCAGCCGGGCTCCGCCTCCGTGGTACAGTCCGTCTCCTCCTCCCTGAACGGCATCGGCTACTCCGGTATCGGCTACGTCACCTCCGGCGTGCGCGCCGTTCCGCTCTCCAAGGATGGCAAGACCTTCATCGAGGCGAGCTCCGACAACGCCATCACCGGCAAGTACCCGCTGTCGCGCTTCCTGTACGTCTACGTGAACAAGCATCCGAACAAGCCGCTCTCCCCGATGGAGCAGGAGTTTGTGAAGATGATGCTCTCCAAGGCGGGCCAGACCATCGTTGCCAAGGACGGCTATGTGCCGGTCCCGGCCAAGGTGGTTCAGGCCGACCTGAAGAAGCTGGGCATCATGTAACAGAACATGCCCTTGCAGAAAAACGAGCCCCATGCGGGCTCGTTTTCATTGGTGCGCCCCAGGATCTTTTTGGTCGCAGGGCGCAGCGCCCGGCTTGCGCCGGGCGGCGGCATTTCCGAGAATAGGGCAACTTCACGGCAAAGGACCCTCTCATGCGCGCATCTTCCCTCTCCAGACTGGCCCTGACGGCCTTGTGCAGCGCCCTGCTGGCCGGCTGCGCCCAGTCGCCGACTGGTCGCAACCAGATGCTGCTTTTCTCCCCCCAGCAGATGAACCAGCTGGGCGCCGACTCCTTCACCCAGATGAAGCAGCAGGAGAAGGTGAGCACGGATGCCAGGATGAATGCCTATGTGGGCTGCGTGGCCAAGGCGGTGACCGCCCAGGTGCCTGCCAGCTATGGCATCACCAGCTGGGAGGTAGTGGTGTTCGACTCCAAGGAGATCAACGCCTTCGCCCTGCCCGGCGGCAAGATAGGCGTTTACAGCGGCCTGCTGAAAGTCGCCAAGAATCAGGACCAGCTCGCCACCGTCATCGGTCACGAGCTGACCCACGTGCTGGCCCAGCACTCCAACGAGCGCCTCTCCCGGGATCAGCTGACCGGTATCGGGCTGGCGGTGGCGGACGCCGCCATCGGCAGCAGCGACAGCCTCGGGGGCGCTGCCACCATGGCCGCCCTGGGCCTCGGGGTCCAGGTGGGGATAGCCCTGCCTTATGGCAGAACCCAGGAGAGCGAGGCGGACCGGCTCGGCCTCGAGCTGATGGCCCGCGCCGGGTTCAACCCGGCCGAAGCCGTCACCCTGTGGCAGAACATGAGCGCCGCCTCCGGTGGCAAGGCACCGCCCCAGCTGCTCTCCACCCACCCCAGCGACCAGAGCCGGATCGCCAACCTGCAGGCCCAGCAGGCCGAAGTGCAGCCCCTGTACCAGCAGGCGAAAGCATCAGGGCTGGTTCCCCAGTGCAAGGCGTAAGCCTGCGCCTGGCGCGTCCCGCCGATGCCGCCGCCATGACGGTGATGCAGCGGGCGAGCTGGCTGGCGGCCTACGGGGAGGTGCTGGGGGCCGACATGCTGGCCCAGCTGGCGGTGACCGACCACCTGCAGATCTGGCGACACCGGCTCGCCGAGCCCGGCCCCGTTCCCATGCTGGTCTGTCAGGACGACGTGGTCATAGGCCTGCTCTACTGGCAGCCCTCTTTGGAGGAAGGCTTGATGACGGCGCGGATCCGGGCGCTCTACCTTCATCCCGATCACTGGCGTCAGGGTCATGGCAAACGGCTGTGGCAGGCGGTGGCGGTGCAGATGCGCCGGGCCGGTTGCGAGTGTGTCAGGCTCTGGCTGCTGGATGGCAATCACATCGGCGAGGGATTCTACCTGCGCCGCGGCTTCATGTTCGACGGTCAGGAGCGCACCCTGATGAGCCTCGGACACCCTTGCCAACAACGACAAATGTTCCGTTTGCTTTGAGCTGGCTCCCGTTTTTCGCCCCTGGTCACTTTATTTTTTTTGCGAATTAATACAATGTGCCCCATCTGGACAGACCGAGGTGGCCGGGTCCACCGCAAGGGAGTGTGGCATGTACTACGGATTTGATATTGGCGGCACCAAGATTGCCTTCGCGGTGTATGACGACGCCCTGACCCTCTGCCATGAAGAGCGGGTGAGCACGCCGGGCAACGACTACCCGGCGCTGCAGCAGCTTGTGCGCGAGCGGGTCGAGGCGGCGGATGCGCGCTTCGGGGTGAAAGGGGCCGTCGGCATCGGGTTTCCGGGGATCCTCAATCGCCTCGACGGGAGCATAGTGGCGGCCAACCTGCCCGCCATCCATGGCCGCCATCTGGGGGCGGATCTGGCCGAACTGCTGGGCCGACCGGTCAAGGTCGACAATGACGCCAACTGTTTCCTCTGGTCGGAAGTGCATCAGGGGGCCGCAGACGGTGCTGGCAGCGCCCTCGGCGTCACCATAGGTACCGGCATCGGCGGCGCCGTCTACCTGGCGGGCAAGCTCATCCAGGGGCGCAACTGGCTGGCGGGGGAGATAGGTCACTACCCGCTGCCCGCCACCATCCTGATGAAATACCCGGATTTGCCCCGTCCCCGCTGTGGCTGCGGGCGCCTGGTCTGTTTCGAAACCTATGCGTCGGGCACGGGCCTGGAGCGGCTATACCACCATGTTCATGGAGAACGGGTGAGCGGCCACCAGATCGTCGCCCGTGCCGATGCCCGTGAGGCGGCGGCCCTCTCGACCATCGACTGCTGGCTCGAGATCATCGCCGCTGGCCTCGCCACCGCCATCTCGGTGATTGATCCCGATGTGGTGGTGCTGGGGGGCGGCCTGAGCGCCCTGCCAGCCCTCTATGAGGAGTTGCCCAAACGTCTGCCCGGCCACCTGCTGCCCGGTGTCGCCCTGCCGGCGATCCGCGAGGCCCGCTTCGGTGGAGCCGGCGGTGTGCGCGGTGCAGCCCTGCTCAATCTGTGAGATCGGACAGAGGGTCTGATCTCCCCGAACAAGGAGTCATCATGACCCGTCTTGAAATCTGTATCGACAACCTCGAATCCCTGTTCACCGCCCAGGCGGCCGGCGCCGATCGCATCGAGCTCTGCTCTGCGCTGGGGCTGGGCGGTCTCACTCCCTCCTATGGTTTCATGCAGCAGGTGGCGCGCCACGCCACCGTCCCCGTCTACGCCATGATCCGTCCACGCGCCGGAGATTTTTGCTTCAACGACGGCGAGTTCGAGATGATGCTCTTGGATATCGCGGCCGCTCGTGCTGCGGGCCTGCAAGGGGTGGTGGTCGGTCTGCTGGATGAAGATGGACGGGTACCCGAAGGCAAGCTCCGGCAACTGGTCGAGGCGGCGGGGCCGCTCGGCGTCACCTTCCACCGGGCCATCGATCTCTCCTCCGACTGGCGGCTGGATCTCGAGACGATCGTCGCGGCAGGTTGCGAGCGCATTCTGAGCTCCGGCCATGCGCCGACCGCGCTGGCGGGGCTCGAAACCCTGCAGGCCATGCACCAGGCGCTGGCGGGTCGCGCCAGCCTGATGCCCGGGGCCGGGGTCAACGCCGACAACGTGCGCACCATCATCGAATTCACCGGCGTCAATGAAGTGCACATGTCCGGCATGGGCTGGCGCGGCGGCATGGTGCCCCATGGTGTGAACATGGGCACTTCGGACGATGGCCGGGTCAACATCACCGACGGCGCCAAGGTCGCAGCGGTGAGGGCACTGCTGGACAGGGCCTGATACAGACCGTGCGGCGCCATGGTGCCTCTATCTGTGACGTCAACATGGGCACCTCGGACGACGGCCGGGTCAACATCACCGACGGCGCCAAGGTCGCGGCGGTGCGGGCTCTGCTGGACAGGGCCTGATACAGACTGTGCGGCGCCATGGTGCCTCTCTCTGTGACGTCAACATGGGCACCTCGGACGATGGCCGGGTCAACATCACCGATGGGGCCAAGGTCGCGGCGGTGAGGGCGTTGCTGGACAGGGCCTGATACAGACTGTGCGGCGGCATGGTGCCCTGTTTTGCTCCCTTCTCCCCTTGCGGGAGAAGGGGCGGGGATGAGGGGGCCGATGTGAGGCGTCTCCCACCGGCGGGCAATTGAGGGGCGTCTTGGCAGCACGGTGCAAAAAAGTCTGTTATCATCCCGTCTCTTTTACCATCAGGACCCGGAGCAACCTCTCAATGTCCCAATACGACTCTATCGAACAGAAGGCCAGCTACGGCATCGGCCGCAACATGGGCGACCAACTGGCTCAGCAAGCCTTCGCCGGTCTGGATATCCCGGCCCTGCAACAAGGTCTGGCTGATGCCCTGAACGGTCTGGAGTTCGCGGTCAGCCGTGACGATATCAACGATGCCTTCCAGGTCATCACCGCCCGTATGCAGGAAGAGCAGGAAGCTGCCGCCAAGGCCGCTGCCGCCGAAGGCGAAGCCTTCCTGGCCGACAACGCCAAGCGCGCCGAAGTGAAGACCACCGACTCTGGTCTGCAATATGAAGTCATGGTCGAAGGCAATGGTGCCGTGCCGGTTGCCGGTCAGTCCGTGCGCGTGCACTACCACGGTACCTTCACCCACGGTGGTGTGTTCGACAGCTCCGTTGCGCGCGGCCAACCGGCCGAGTTCCCAGTGACCGGCGTGATCGCCGGTTGGGTGGAAGCGCTGCAGATGATGCCGGTTGGCTCCAAGTGGAAGCTCTACATTCCGCAGGATCTGGCCTACGGTGCCCGTGGCGCCGGCTCCATCCCGCCGTACTCCGCTCTGGTATTCGAAGTGGAGCTGCTGGACATCCTGTGATCCGGCTGGCGTGATGCAAACGGCGACCCTGAGGTCGCCGTTTGTTTTTGGACCGCCCAAACGGGCCATGTGCCTACGGCGGGGATTTGGATATAGTCAGAGCGTCGTCCATTCCGGCCATGTGAGGGAGACACGCCATGGCAGCCATCATCGAGGTCGTCGATCTCGTCAAGCACTTCCCCGGCGTCAAGGCGGTGGACGGGCTCAGTTTTGCCATTCCCGCCGGCAGCTGCTTCGGCCTGCTCGGCCCGAACGGGGCGGGCAAGACCACGACCATAGAATTGCTGGAGGGGCTCCTCACCCCGGACAGCGGCCAGATCCTGTTTCACGGCGCCCCGCGCGGCCCGGATTATCGCTCCCGCATCGGCATCCAGTTCCAGCACACGGCGCTGCAGGATTTCCTGACGGTGCGCGATACCCTGCGCCTGTTCGCCAGCCTCTACCCCAATCCCTTGCCACGGGAGCTGCTCATCGATCTGTGCGCCTTGGGCGAGTTCATCGACAGGGACAGTCGCAAGCTCTCGGGGGGCCAGCGTCAGCGCCTGCTGCTGGCTCTGGCCCTGCTCGGGGATCCCGAACTGCTGTTTCTGGATGAGCCCACCACAGGACTGGATCCCCGCGCGCCACCACTTCTGGCAGCGAATAGAGGCGATCAAGGCCCAGGGCAAGACGGTGGTGCTCACCACCCACTACATGGACGAAGCGCAGCAGCTGTGCGATCTGATTGCCATCGTCGATCACGGCCACCTGCTCAGTCTGGATACGCCGGCTGCCTTGCTGGCGCAACACTTCGACGGCGTGCTGGTGCGCCTTGGGGGGCACCCGGCCCTGGCTGGGCTCGGCTATCCCCTGCGTCCGGTCGGCGATCAGGTGGAGCTCTGTTGCCCCGACGTGGCGACCCTGTTGCCAGCCTTGCTGGATCTTGGTGTGCCGCTCACCGGCATGCAGGTGCGCTCCCCCAATCTGGAAGATCTCTTCCTGAACCTGACCGGCCACAGCCTGCGGAGCGGCGCATGAGAGGGATGACCGAGTTCTGTCTGACCGTGGCCTCCGGGCTGTGGTACGCCTTGCCGACATGCAATCCCGGGAGTGGACGATGAAGGGATCCCTCAAGCGCATCGGGGCGCTCTTCTATGCCCGCACCCTCGAGTTCGTGCGCGATCGCGCGGCCCTGGTGTGGAACCTGCTTTTCCCGCTCCTGCTGGTCATCGGCTTCTCCCTCATCTTCTCCGGCCCGCCCAAACCGCTGGTGCAGATCGGGGTGGTGGGGGCACTGCCCGCAACCTATGCCCCGCTGCGCGCCGTGCCGCTGCTCAAGATCATCCCCTATGACGAGGCGTCGAGAGGCCAGCTCAAGGTCCGTCACCATCAGCTGGACCTGCTGCTCTCACCCGCCGGGGGGCGTTACTGGATAAATCCGGACGCCCCTCAGGGGGCCATGGCCGAGTATCTGCTGCGCCAGGCGGTGCAGGGGCCCTTGCAAAGAGAGACCCTGAGCGGGCGCGCCATTCGCTACGGCGACTGGCTGCTGCCCGGGGTGATCGGCATGAACCTGATGTTCTCCGGCCTGTTCGGGGTCGGGTTTGTCATCGTGCGTTATCGCAAGAACGGGGTGCTGAAACGGCTGCGAGCCACGCCGCTCGGCGCGCTGGAGTTTCTCTTCGCCCAGTTGCTGTCACGGGTGCTGATCACCCTGGTGGTGAGCCTGCTGGTCTTCTGCGCGGCCTACTGGTTGCTGGATGTGCCCCTCATCGGGTCGGGGTGGCTGCTGCTGGTGATCGCCCTGGCGGGAGGAACGGCCATGGCCTCCCTTGGCCTGCTCATCGCCGCTCGCCTGCAGAACGAGGAGCTGGCGAGCGGTTTGCTCAATCTCATCAGCTTGCCCATGATGTTTTTATCCGGTGTCTGGTTCTCGCTAGAAGGCGCGCCCGCCTGGCTGCAGCAGCTTGCGGCCAGGCTGCCCCTCAGCCAGATCATCGAAGCAGCCCGCGCCGTGATGCTGGAAGGGGCGGGATGGCAGGAGGTGGCAGGCCCTCTGGGCCAGGTCATGGTGTTCGCCCTGGTGTGCATCTCGCTGGGAACCATGCTGTTCAAATGGAGTGCAAAATGAAACCTGTTCTGTGGTTGTTGCTGGTGGCGGCCTTGCCTGTGCAGGCAGGTACCCTGCGTTGCAAGAACGCCTTGCTGACCGAGGGAGACACCACGGCAGAGCTGCTGGTTCGCTGCGGCCAGCCGATGCTCAAGGAAGATCTCACCCGCTTCGAGGAGAACGGCTTCGGGGCGAGAGTGACGGTCAAGTATGCCGAGCGCTGGACCTACAACTTCGGCAAGCGGGAATTCATGCAGTTTGTCACCGTCGAAAACGGCGTCATCACCGACATTGTGGATGGCCCACGGGGAGGATGACCTCCTGGTTTTCTGAAGCCCAGCCTGCGGGAGATAAGGTCGCCACTTCCCCGCCTTTTACCTCTTTTTCTGTTGCTTTCCCCTGCCTGTTATCGCCATTTTTCCATATGGGGTCATGCTGCCTCACTCTGGTGCTTTTGGCATAAAACCGAATCTGATGAGTCAGTTGTCAGCAGAAATGGCTGCCCCAATGCGGTGCAGCCGATTTATTTTCGAAAAATAATCCTCATGCCAAGAAGGGTTTTAAGCAGCAGGCTATTTGGCAAATAAGGGTCTACTTTTGATTCTGAGAGTGCATATTCCCCCGTTTAGATATTTTGTTCTGTTGCACCATGGTTGGGCCGGATTGCACCGATTGACAGGTTTTTCTGCGGCTGGATAAGCTGCCAAAAAGCAGGGAAACGATGGCATCTCGCTAGATTTTGATGCCTGTTCGAATCAAACCACAGGGAAGAGTGACATGAAGCAGATACACAAGGCTGGTATGGTGATGGCGCTGTCGCTGATGGCAGCCAATGCGTGGGCGGACGGTACGCTGGATGCCGTCAAGAAGAAGGGATTCGTGCAGTGCGGGGTCGGTGACGGCCTGCCCGGGTTCTCCAACCCGGATGCCAAGGGAACCTGGACCGGGCTCGACGTGGACGTGTGCCGCGCCGTGGCCGCCGCGGTACTGGGGGACGCCAGCAAGGTCAAGTATGTCTCCCTCACCGCCAAGGAGCGCTTTACCGCCCTGCAGTCCGGGGAAGTGGATCTGCTCTCGCGCAACACCACCTGGACCCTGACCCGGGATGGGTCGCTGGGCCTCACGTTCGCCGGGGTGAACTACTACGACGGGCAGGGGTTCCTGGTCAAGCAGTCCCTCGGGGTCAAGAGCGCCAAGGAGCTTGACGGTGCCGCCGTCTGTATCCAGTCCGGTACCACCACCGAGCTCAACCTGGCCGACTATTTCCGCGCCAATGGCGGCATGAAGTACACCCCAGTGGTGTTCGATACCTCGGATCAGACCGTCAAGGGCTTCGAAGCCGGCCGCTGTGACGTGCTGACCTCGGATCAGTCCCAGCTCTATGCCCTCAAGATCAAGCTCACCAAGCCAGAGGAAGCCGTGGTGCTGCCGGAGGTCATCTCCAAGGAGCCGCTGGGCCCAGCCGTGCGTCAGGGTGACGATCAGTGGTTCAAGGTGGTGCGCTGGAGCCTCAACGCCATGCTCAATGCCGAGGAGGCCGGGGTCACCAGTGCCAACGTGGACGAGATGCTCAAGTCCACCAACCCTGACATCCGTCGCCTGCTGGGGCTGGAAGAGCCCAAAGGGACTGTGCTGGGGCTGGATGACAAATGGGCCTACAACATCGTCAAACAGGTCGGCAACTACGGTGAATCCTTCGATCGCAACGTCGGTGCCGGCTCCCCCCTCAAGATTGATCGCGGCATCAATGCCCTCTGGAACAAGGGCGGTCTGATGTACGCGCCACCCATCCGCTGAGTCGACAGTCACCGGGGGGCCTGGCCCCCCATGTTTTCCCTGGCTTTGTCGGAGTCATCCTCATGGCGTTACACGCATCAAACCATAGGAAAGAACAGGGCCGCTGGTGGTATGACGCCAAGGTGCGGGCGCTGCTCTTCCAGTGCCTGGCCATCGCGGCGGTTATCGGGTTTCTGTTCTACATCGTCAACAATGCCCTGACCAATCTGGCCACCCGTGGCATCACCACAGGCTTTGATTTTCTGGGCAACACGGCCGGTTTCGGCATCTTGCAGAGCCTCATCCCCTACGACGAGACCTACACCTTCGGTCGCACCTTTGTGGTGGGCCTGCTCAACACCCTGCTGGTCTCCGTGCTCGGCATTCTGTTTGCCACCCTGCTCGGGTTCGCACTCGGGGTCGCGCGCCTGTCGCGCAACTGGCTGGTGGCCAAGATAGCGGCCGTCTACATAGAGACGTTTCGCAACATCCCGCTGCTGCTGCAGATCTTCTTCTGGTACTTCTCGGTGCTGCGTACCCTGCCTTCCCCGCGTCAGAGCGTGGATATAGGCGGGCTCGCCTTCCTCAACGTGCGGGGTTTCTATCTGCCCAAGCCCCTGTTCGAAGAGGGATTCGGCTACGTGCTCTGTGCACTGGTGCTCGCGGTGCTGCTGAGCTGGGGGCTGGGCCGCTGGGCTCGCCGCCGTCAGGCCCTGACAGGCAGGATCTTCCCGTTCTGGCGCTGTGTGGCCGCCCTGGTCATGCTGCTCCCGGGCATCACCTTCCTGCTGGCGGGCAGCCCGCTCAGCTGGAGCGTGCCTGCGCTGCAGGGGTTCAACTTCCGGGGCGGGCTGACGGTGCTGCCGGAGCTCGCGGCCCTCTTGCTGGCGCTCACCATCTATACGGCGGCCTTCATCGCCGAGATAGTGCGATCCGGCATCCTGGCCATCAGCAAGGGGCAGACGGAGGCGGCTTCCGCCCTCGGGCTCTCGCCCACCAAGACGCTGCGGCTGGTGATCATTCCCCAGGCCATGCGGGTCATCATTCCTCCCTTGACCAGCCAGTATCTGAACCTCACCAAGAACTCCTCCCTGGCGACCGCCATCGGCTACCCGGATCTGGTCTCGGTGTTCATGGGGACGACTCTCAACCAGACAGGGCAGGCCATCGAGGTCATCGCCATGACCATGGGGGTCTATCTCGTCATCAGTATCACCACCTCGGTGCTGATGAACATCTACAACCGCAGAATGACGCTGGTTGAGCGCTAGGGAGCTGTCATGTTCGTGAATGAATTGCAGGAGGCGCTGCCGCCTCCCAACCACCGTCGGGGGCCGCTCGCCTGGATCAGGCAGAACCTTTTCCCCAACTGGTGGAACGGCCTGCTGACCCTGGTGCTGGCCTATCTGTTGCTGCCACTCATCTGGTCTGCACTGGACTGGGCGCTGTTCTCGGCCACCTGGCAGGGGAGCAGCCGCGAGGCCTGCGTCCAGGGCGGTGCCTGCTGGATCTTCATCGAGAGCCGGCTGGGGCAGTATCTCTATGGCTTCTACCCGGCTGATCAGTACTGGCGCATCAACCTGACCTTCGCCGGTCTGGCGGCGCTGCTGGCCCTGCTCATCTGGCCAAAGACCCCGCGCAAGGGGTGGCTGGCGCTCTTCACCCTGCTGGTGTTCCCTGTCATCGCCTTCTTCCTCATCCATGGGGGAGCGGGGCTGGAGGTGGTGGAAACGAACCGCTGGGGCGGGCTGATGCTCACCCTGGTGCTGGCGGTGGTGGGCATAGTCGTAGCACTGCCGTTCGGCATCCTGCTGGCACTGGGGCGCCGCTCCCACATGCCGGTCATCTCCAGCCTCTGTACCGTCTACATCGAGTTCTGGCGGGCGGTGCCGCTCATTACTGTGCTCTTCATGGCGTCCGTCATGCTGCCACTGTTCATGAGTACCGAGGTGGAGCTCGACAAGCTGCTGCGGGCGCTCATCGGCATCATCCTGTTCCAGGCGGCCTATGTGGCCGAGGTGGTGAGAGGGGGGCTGCAGGCGATCCCCAAGGGGCAATATGAGGCGGGGGATGCCCTCGGGCTCTCCTACTGGAAGGTGATGGGCTTCATCATCATGCCCCAGGCCCTCAAGATCACCATTCCTTCCCTGGTGAACACCTTTATTTCCCTGTTCAAGGACACCAGCCTGGTGCTGATCATCGGGCTGTTCGATCTGCTGGCCATCTCCAAGGTGGCCCTGGCGGATCCGGCCTGGCTGGGGTATTCCACCGAAGCTTATGTCTTTATCGCCATGATCTTCTGGATGTTCTGTTTTGGCATGTCCCGCTACTCCATCTATCTGGAGCGCAAACTCAACACGGGCCACAAGCATTAGGAGTCGTTCTGATATGAAAACGGACGCAGTTGTCGAACTGAAAGAGGTCAACAAGTGGTACGGTGAGTTTCACGTGCTGCGCAACATCAACCTGCAGGTGGGCAGAGGGGAGAAGATCGTCATCTGTGGACCATCGGGGTCGGGCAAGTCCACCATGATCCGCTGCATCAACCGGCTGGAAGAGCACCAGAGCGGAGACATCCTGGTCAAGGGCACGGCCCTGACCTCCGATCTCAAGAACATCGAGACGGTGCGCCGGGAGGTGGGCATGGTGTTCCAGCACTTCAACCTCTTCCCCCATCTGACCGTGCTGGAGAACTGTTGCCTGGCGCCCATCTGGGTCAAGCAGTTGCCGCGCAAGGAGGCCGAGGAGATCGCCATGAACTTCCTGCGCCGGGTGCGGATCCCCGAGCAGGCGCTCAAGTATCCGGGGCAGCTCTCCGGTGGCCAGCAGCAGCGGGTCGCCATCGCCCGCAGTCTGTGCATGAATCCCCAGGTCATGCTGTTTGACGAGCCGACGTCAGCGCTGGATCCCGAGATGGTGCGGGAGGTGCTGGATGTGATGGTGGAGCTGGCCCACGAGGGGATGACCATGCTCTGCGTCACCCACGAGATGGGGTTTGCCAAGCAGGTGGCGGACAGGGTGATCTTCATGGACCGGGGGCAAATCATCGAAGAGAACGTGCCGGATCAGTTCTTTGACAACCCCCAGTCCGATCGGACCAAGCTCTTCCTCTCCCAGATCCTGCAGCACTGAGGCAGGGCACAACCTTCAGAAAAACAGCCCGCACGCTCGAATGAGCGGCGGGCAAATGTGTACATGGAAGTCGACGACAGACAGAAAGGAGTATGTCAGCCCGGCAACAGGGTGGTGGTGCGCAGATCGCGCACGGCCAGGTTGATCTGCCGGGCCAGGCTCAGCGCCTGATGACAGCTCAACGGCTTCACATCGATGATCCCCCCTTGAAACTCAAACCGCCCCAGTGCTTCAACCATGAAACTTCCATGATGGAAGCTCTTGATATATCGAGCAATTCGACGGGGAGACCACTGCTTGAACACCTTCATGGCAAGAGACCCTGTTGTTTGGACAGGGCACACTATGCCGACGGACCGTGACACTGATGTGACACTTGATAAAGATTTGTATGAATCTGTCTTGTGATCGGCTGGCGTGCAGCCCCGGCGTTGAAAAAGTAGTGAGAGTCCGGGTCCGGGGCCCGATATACTGCGGCCATTGCAGACATGACAAAGGTGCCGCACGTGGAGTGGGTGGACATAGTAGACGAGCAGGACAGGGTGATCGGGGTGGCCGAGCGCGCCAGGGTGCGTCAGGAAAACCTGCGCCATCGTGCCAGCTACATCCTGGTGCTGGATGAGGCTGAGCGCATCCTGGTGCAGCGGCGCACCCCGAGCAAGGATTTTTGCCCCGGCATGCTGGATGCCTGCGCCGGTGGCGTGGTGACCACGGGGGAGGCCATGGCCCTTTCCGCCCGGCGAGAGCTGGCCGAGGAGCTGGGGATCCGCGACGTGCCCCTGCAGGATTACGGCACCTTCTATGCCGAAGGGGAGGCGAGCTGCAGCCGCTACCGGGTCTGGGGCGGCCTGTTCAGTTGTCACTATCAGGGGCCGCTGCAACTGCAGGCCGAAGAGGTGAGCGAGGTGCACTGGATGAGCCTGGGCGAGATAGCCGATCGGGCGGACGAGTTCACGCCTGACTCCCTGCTCGCCATCGCCACCTGGCAGGCAAGGCGCCTGCCATCAGGCCAGAAATAGGGGCGACAGGCGTTCGCTCCCCGATCGCTTGGTTGCTGCTCGATGGACCCCTTCGCCTTCTGGTGGAATGGGGTAGACTGGGCCTCTTTGAACCACAGAAGGATGCGTCATCATGATCACGGTCGGTCAATCCCTGCCCGCAGGGGAATTTACCTTTATCACCGCCGAGGGCAAGCAGGTGAAGGATACCCAGGCCCTGTTTGCCGACAAGCGGGTGGTGCTCTTTGCGGTGCCCGGCGCCTTCACCCCCACCTGCTCCAACGCTCACCTGCCGGGCTACGTGGTGCTGGCCGATCAGTTCAAGGCCAAGGGGGTGGAACTGTGCTGTCTGTCGGTCAACGACGCCTTCGTGATGAAGGCGTGGCAAGAGGCCCAGAACGCCTCTGCCATCACCATGATGGCGGACGGTGACGGCAGCTGGACCCGGGCACTGGGTCTGGCCAAGGAGACCGGCGCCTTCGGCGGCGTGCGGGCCCAGCGTTTTGCCCTCATCGCCAACGACGGTGTGGTGGAGCGGCTCTTCGTGGAGGCGCCAGGCAAGTTCGAGGTGTCGGATGCCCAGAGCCTGCTGGCGGCGCTGTGAAAGATTAATCGGCGTTTGATTACACCTTGAAATAGCAAGCGACCCCGTTACACTGAGGCCGCGTTTGGATGGAGCCAGGCAACTTGCCTGGCTCTCGTGTTTGCCGTGGATGAGATAGAACAATATGACCCTGGCTTTTGTTGCCCTGATTGCCGGACTGGCGTTGCTGGTCTGGAGTGCCGACAAGTTCGTGGACGGCGCCGCCGCCACCGCCCGTTACGCCGGTATGCCGCCGCTGCTGATCGGCATGGTGATCATCGGTTTTGGTACCTCGGCCCCCGAGATGGTGGTCTCCGCGCTGGCGGCCTCCCAGGGCAATCCCGGGCTCGCGCTCGGCAATGCCTATGGCTCCAACATCACCAATATTGCCCTGATCCTGGGTCTGACCGCCCTGATCAGCCCCATTGCCGTCGCCTCCCAGGTGGTGCGCAAGGAGATCCCCATCCTGCTCGGCATCACCCTGCTCTCCGGCGCCCTGCTCATCGATGGCAATCTGGGCCGGATGGATGCCGCCATTCTGGGGGCTGTGTTCGCAGTGCTGATGGGCTGGTCCATCTGGGCCGGCATGAACGGCAAGGGGGATGCGCTGGATACTGATACTGAGGAGGACATCGTCTCCGAGGGCATGTCTCTCAAGAGCGCCATCCTCTGGCTCATCGTCGGCCTGGTGCTGCTGATCGGGGCTTCCCGTCTGCTGGTGTGGGGGGCGGTGACCATCGCCCAGGGCTTTGGCATCAGCGATCTGGTGATTGGCCTGACCATAGTTGCGGTGGGGACCTCCCTGCCGGAGCTGGCATCGTCCCTCATCGCCATTCGCAAGAACGAGCACGATCTGGCCCTTGGCAACGTGCTGGGTTCCAACCTGTTCAACACCCTGGCCGTGGTGGGCATCGCCGCCGGCATCCACCCGCTCGAGGTGGCGCCCGAAGTGCTTTCCCGCGACTGGAGCATCATGATGGGGCTGACCCTGTTGCTGCTGGTGATGTGTCTGGGCCGCAAGGGGCAGGGGCGCATCAACCGGCTGGAGGGGGGCGTGCTGCTCGCCTGCTTCGTCGCCTACACCGGCTGGCTGCTGACGAGCCAGTTCATCTAGTCTGGTGATGAAATGAAAGAGGGGACGCCGCGGCGTCCCCTCTTTTTTGTGCGCGGGTCCTGGTCTCAGGCCACGGCAACCAGCTTCTGCTTCTGGGCGCTGTCCAGGATCAGGATGCTCGCCTTGGGGAAGAAGTTGAAGGTGGAGGCGGAGGCCCAGGTGTAGGCCCCCATCACCCGACCCACCACCAGCTCGCCGATCTCGAGATCCGGCAGCATGATGCTGTCGCGGATGACGTCCACGCTGTCGCAGGTGGGGCCGGAGAGCACCGCATTGTGCAGTTCGCCGTGGGCATAGGGCGTGCTCACCGGGTAGGTAACGTGGTCGTAGAGCTGGCCGTTGTAGCTGCCGTAGAGACCGTCATCCAGGTAGTACCAGATCTTGTCGCCGCGGTGGGCCTTGCCCATCACGCTGGAAACCGAGGTCATGGCCGGCGCGCTGATGAAGCGGCCCGGCTCGGCAATCTTCTGCACCGTGGCGGGCAGCTTGGCCAGGGCCTCGCGGATCGGGGCGCAGAAACCGTCGATGTCGAACTCGCCGCCGTCATAGTCCACCGGAAAGCCGCCGCCGATGTCCAGCACCCAGGGCTTGAGCCCTAGCTCCCAGGCCTGCTCCATGATCTCGCGGCAGGCGTCGATGGCCTGCACGTGGCGACGGGCATGGGGCACCTGGGAGCCGACGTGGAATGACAGCCCCATCACCTTGATCCCCTTGGCCTGGGCCAGTTGCAGCAACGGCAGTGCCTGCTCCGGGGTGCAGCCGAACTTCTTGGAAAGATCGACCTTGGTCTCGGGGTTCGGGAAGCTGACCCGCAGCAGCAGTTTCACCTCGTCCTTGTAGGGCAGGAATTTCTCCAGCTCCAGCGGGTTGTCATAGACAAACACGGTGCAGCCGAATTCCAGGGCATAACGGATGTCGCTGTCGCGCTTGATGGGATGGGTATGGATGCAGCGCCCCGGGCGAACCCCTTGGCTGCGCACCAGATCCACTTCGCCATTGGTGGCCAGATCGAAACAGGCCCCCTCTTCCTTCAAGACAGAGACCACCGCCTCGTGGGGCAGGGGCTTGAGTGCATAATGCAAGCGCACATCGGGCAGGGCGGCCGCCAGGGCCCGATACTGTTTGCGGACGGCTGCCTTGTCGAGCAGCAGCAGGGGGGAGCCGAATTGTTCAACCAACTGACGGTAATCTTGTGCGACCAGGGTCTCGTTCATTCTCTTTTGAAAATCCTTAGGGGGCGTGATATGCCCAAGCCATATGCGATTGAACCGGCGACGGCCGGCTCAGGCGAGCGGTCCGGAGGGACCAACCAGGCACATTGCATAACTCCCTTGCGAAGTGCTTAGTTATGCGCGGGATTATCGGCTTATTGAGTTTGTGTGCAAGCATTTTGATTGGATATGTTGGCAAGTTTTTCTGGTCGAGACGAAACAGGCTCTTGATACGGGGAGCGTTCAGGGCCGTGATGGGGATCGCCCCCGAAGGGAGCTTGATAAGCTGTTGATAGTTAACGAACTAATAACATCAGGCCTGGGTGTTGCGGCCATGTAAAAAGGGGGCGCCGGGGCCAGGGAGTGCGAGACAGCTCACAGTTTTTGGATTACCATGCCCGCTTCCTAATCCAAACTAGTTCGGATGAAGGTAGCAGGAGAGCGATGGGCAACCATCCACCGAAGAAGTGAATCTTTCAGGTACCGGGCAACCGGTGTGGACTGCTACTGGACGATACTCTGGAGAGACCCGTTAGATCGGGCGCCGAAGGAGCAAGGCACCACGATTGCATCGCAATCTGGCGCCGGAAACTCTCAGGCAAAAGGACAGAGGGGATGGGATGGTTGTACCTGAGCTTGGAACTGTTCACAATCTGTCACGAGAGGTCGTCAGCAAGGTAAAGCGCCGCGCAGGAACCGGGGTGTATGTGAGTACATGAGCCTCTCGGTCCCACATAAGCGAGCTGCGCATGAGCCTTGATCACGGCCTCGCAGTAAGAGTGTGAACACATTCTTGGCCCGCATCCGATCGCCTCTGGCCGATCGCGACACCTATGGGAAGATCATCCTTCTCCTCCTTAATCGTTGTTTTTTAAGGAGGATGCATGTCATCAATTCAATCGGCGCTCGCCGCCATCGATAGCTTTATCTGGGGTCCCCCCCTGCTGATCCTGCTGGTCGGGACCGGTATCTATCTCACCCTGCGTCTGGGTCTGCTTCAGATCGTGCGTTTGCCGCTGGCCCTCAAGCTGGTCTTTGGCCGCGATCAGGGTCAGGGCAAGCAGGGGGATGTCTCCAGCTTCGGCGCCCTGTGCACCGCCCTCTCCGCCACCATCGGCACCGGCAACATCGTCGGGGTCGCCACCGCCATCAAGCTGGGCGGCCCCGGCGCCCTGTTCTGGATGTGGATGGCCGCCCTGTTCGGCATGGCCACCAAGTATGCCGAGTGCCTGCTGGCGGTGAAATATCGCCAGCAGGACGCCAACGGCCAGATGGCGGGTGGCCCCATGTACTATCTGGAGAAGGGGCTCGGCTCCAGGCCGCTCGCCAAGCTGTTTGCCCTGTTCGGCATCGGCGTCGCCTTCTTCGGCATCGGTACCTTCCCCCAGGTCAATGCCATCAGTGATGCCATGAGCCTCTCCTTCTCGGTACCTCGTGAAGTGACCGCCGTGGTGCTGACCCTGATCGTGGCGCTGGTGACCCTGGGGGGTATTCAGTCCATCTCCAGTGTGTCGAGCAAGGTGGTGCCCTTCATGGCCATCTTTTACATCGTCGCCTGTGCCGGGGTGCTGGTGAACAATGCAGGCGCCCTGCCCGATGCGGTCATGCTGGTGATCGGGAGCGCCTTCACCGGCCATGCGGCCACCGGCGGCTTCGTCGGCGCCGGCATCATGCTGGCGATCCAGTCCGGGGTGGCGCGCGGGGTCTTCTCCAACGAGTCGGGCCTGGGCTCGGCCCCCATCGCGGCGGCGGCGGCCAAGACCGATTCCTGCGTGGAGCAGGGGCTGGTCTCCATGACCGGTACCTTCATCGACACCATCATCATCTGCACCATGACCGGCCTGACGCTGGTGGTGACCGGGGTGTGGAGCGGCGATGTGAGCGGTGCGGCCATGACCAGTCTGGCCTTTGCCCAGGGGCTGGATGCCCATGTGGGCCAGTATCTGGTGAGCATCGGCCTCTTGTTCTTCGCCTTTACCACCATCCTTGGCTGGAACTACTACGGCGAGCGCTGCACCGAGTACCTGTTCGGGGTGAAGGCGATCAAACCCTACCGCCTCATCTATCTGGTGCTGGTGGCGAGCGGTGCCTTCCTCCATCTGGACCTGATCTGGCTCTTGGCCGACATCGTCAACGGCCTGATGGCGGTGCCCAACCTCATCGGCCTCATCGGCCTGCGCCACGTGGTGATTGCCGAGACCCGCGCCTACTTCAGCCGGGACCGGGATACGGAGTCCGAGCCCGAGCCGCAGACGGCCTGATGAGAAGCGGGCCTGCGGGAAGTCCTGTCACCGGGCTCCTGTCCATGGTGTCAACCGGGATCCGGGCTGGGATGGCAAAACCCGGATCCCGGCTCTTCTGACAATATCTGTGCGAAATACGCAAAAGCCACGACTCTCATCGTGGCTTTTTTGCATTTTACGCAATGAATGGCAGCGCTTGTTGCCCCCAGGGGGTCAGGGGGAGGGAATATCTCCGGTGAGCCGCTGCGCCAGCGCCCTGCTCACCCGGCTCACCAGGGCCGCCTCATCCCCCTGCCAGCCAATGGCGTGGGACAGGGTGGTGGAGGTGCCCGGAGCAAAGCGCAGCTCGCCCCCGGCCAGTTCGTAGAAGCGGCTCGCCATCCGGGTGCCCTGGTCCACATCCCCCGCCACCAGCAGCATGGCCTGAGCCAGCACGGCGCCGTCGTGCTCCCGGCCCGGCGCCAGCCAGCGCTGGGCGGTGCCGGTCACCTTGCGCCCTCCGATCACCAGGTTGTACTGGCCGTCGCAAAACGAGCCGGGCACGAAGTCGTAGCTGCCCGCAAGACCGTGTTCCTCCAGCAGGGCGAGCAGGGGCGCCCCCAGCAGCCGGTAGTAGTGGGCCAGATCCGTGGTGATGCGGGGCAGCATGAGGGAGAGGTTGAGGATGCCGGCGCCGTGGGGCACGGCGGTGCCGCCGCTGTCGCGCACGAACACCGGCCAGCCCTCGGCGGCAAGCTGCTCGCAGGCGGCCTGGTAGCGGGGCAAACGGGTATCCTTGCGGGTGACGATGAGGCATTGGGGGCCCTGCCAGAGGAGGGCCCTGGGCTCGCCGTCACCGGCGCACTCCCGCAGCCAGCGCTGCTCCTCGGCCAGGATCTGGTCGGGTGTCTGGTGGGCGGGCGGCGGGGGCAGCAGGGTATAAGGCATGAAAGGCATCCTTTGGCAGAGGCTGCCAAGCACAGTACGCGCGGGGGCAAACAAGGTAAAGCCCCGCATGGCGGGGCTTTGGTGCAAGGATGGCGGAGTGTCAGGCCTGTGCGGCGGCGCGCCTGGGCAGCAGCAGATTGAGCAGGATGGCGGTGAGGCCGCCGGTGGCGACGCCGTAGGAGAGCACGCTCCTGGCCAGCTCCGGCAGGTGTTGCAGCACCTCGGGCACCTGGGCCACTCCGAGACCCATGGCGAGCGACACCGCCAGGATCATCAGGGCGCGGCGGTCGAGCTCCTCCCGGGAGATGATGCGCACCCCGGCGGCGGCGATGGTACCGAACATGACGATGGTGGCGCCGCCGAGCACGGGTTCAGGTATTTGTTGCACCAGGCTCGCCACCGCCGGGAACAGGCCGAGCAGGGCCAGCATGGCGGCGATGAAGAGGCCGACATGGCGGCTGGCCACCCCGGTCAGCTGGATGACGCCGTTGTTCTGGGCGAAGGTGGACATGGGGAAGGTGGAGAAGACCGCCGCCAGCATGGAGTTGGCGCCATCGGCCAGCACGCCCCCCTTGATCCGCGCCATGTAGACCGGCCCTTCCAGCGGCTCGCCGGAGATGTCGGAGGTGGCGGTCATGTCGCCGATGGCTTCCAGCGCCGTCACCACGAAGATGATGGCGAGCGGCACGAACAGCTGCCAGTCAAAGCCGAGCCCGTAGTGCAGCGGAACAGGCACCATCAGCAGGGGGCCGTCGAAGGTGGGGGCAGCCACCTTGCCCAGCAGCAGTGCCACTGCATAGCCCGCCAGCATGGCGATCATGATGGCGGAGAGGCGCAACCAGGGGTTGCGACTGCGCTGCATCAGCACGATGAGGCCGAGCACCAGCAGGGAGAGAAAGAGGTTGGTGTGGCTGGCGAAGCTGCCGTCCGCCAGCGCGCCATAGCCGCCCCCCATGCTGATGAGCCCTACCTTGATGAGGGTCAGGCCGATGAGCAATACCACGATGCCGGTCACCAGCGGGGTGATGATCCGTTTGACCAGGTGCAGGAAGCGGCTCATGACGACGATGGTGAGGGCCGCTGCCAGCATGGTGCCGAACAGGGTGCCCAGCAGATCGTCGGTGGGCATGGCCGCCTGCTTGAGGGCGAGGCCGGAGGCGATGATGGGACCGAGGAAGTTGAAGCTGGTGCCCTGTACCGAGAGCAGGCCGGAACCGAGGGGGCCGAAACGGCGGGTCTGGATGAAGGAGGCGATGCCGGACATGACCAGGGACATGGAGACGATGTAGCGGGTGTCGTCGGCGGGGAGGCCGAGGGCGTTGGCGATGATGAGGGGCGGGGTGATGATGGCGACAAACATGGCGAGCATATGCTGCAGGGCGGCGAACAGGGTCTGGGGCAGGGGGGGGACATCCTCGATGCCGTAGACCAGTTCGCTGTGGGCTCGCCTGGGGGGATGGGCCTCTCGGATGGCGCTTGGGGCGGCAGCCTGTTCCATAAATACCTCGAATGTGTGGGGGGATGGGAGAAAATTGGGCGCTATTTTAGTGATTGGTATCGCGCTTTCCAGCGCTAATTGAGCGCAAACTCGTTTATTTCTCGATGGGTTGAAACGTTTTCCTGTGGCGATTAAGATCCGCCGGTTTGTGTGAGACCGATCCCTCACAAAGGGGAGGGAGGCTGATGCATCAGAATGGGGACGGTGTAGAATGAGCCCTCGGTTCGAAGATGGAGACTCTGGATGCTGAAGCTGTCGGAGTTCTGGAGTGCCCGCGCCCACTCCGAAGATTTTACCCTGACCCGGATGGGCTTCATGACGGTGCGGCTGCGGCTGCTCACCTGTCTGCTGATGGCGGGGCTCCCGAGCTGGGCCCTGGTGGACTGGCTGACCCTGCCAGCCATCCAGTTCGAGGCGCTGTTCCAGGTCAGGATCTTCTGCCTGCTGGCCCTCTCGCCCCTCATCCCCCTCTCCTATCTCATCCACTTCAAGCGCGAGCGCATGAAGCTGGCGCTGGGCTACCTGATGGCGGTGATGATGCTCTTCTCCCTCATCTGCCTGCACAGCTTCGGCGCGGATCAGGAGATGCAGGCGGGCTACATGGCCTTCCCCTATCTGCTCATCAGCCTGTTCGCCATCTTCCCCATTCCCCTCTCCCTCAGCCTGCAACTGGCGGGGGGCATTCTGGCCACCATGCTGGCGGGCAACTGGTTGCTGGTGGGCCAGCCTCTTTGGAGCGTGCAGACCCTCAACCAGGTCTGGCTGCTGGGGCTCTTTGCCATCGCCAGCGCCTGGGTGCAGTGCGGCCAGCTCAACATGCTGCTGCAACTCTATCGGGAATCCACCACGGACGAGCTGACCGGCATGATGAACCGCCGCCTGCTGATGAAGCAGCTCGAGAAGGCGAGGGCCGCCATGATCCGCAAACAGGCTCCCTTCGCGGTGCTGCTGCTGGATCTGGACCGCTTCAAGCGCATCAACGACACCTTCGGCCATCTGGCGGGGGATGCGGTGCTCAAGGAGGTGGCGGCCACCCTGTCGGAACAACTGGAGCCCGGCATGGTGCTCGGGCGTTACGGCGGGGAGGAGTTTGCCATCCTGTTGCCCGGTTGCACGGATCTGGCACAAGCCAAGCGGGTGGCGGAGCGGCTGCGGGTCGCGGTGGAGGCGAGGTTGGTGAAAAGCCCCACCTCCGACGAGCTGCTGGAGGTGACGGTGAGCATCGGTCTGACCCTGGCCCAGCGTGGCGAGGGGGTGGAGGATCTGCTCAACCGGGCGGACGAGTGCCTCTACATGGCCAAGATGGCGGGTCGCAACTGCGTGGTGGCCGAGGCCGGCAAACCCGCGGGCGATGCAGGGCGCACAAAAACGGATGCCGCCTGAGGGCGGCATCCGGTGATGACGGGGCTGGCGTCAGGCCAGGGTGTATTTGCCGGAGAGCTGCTGGGCCAGCAGCTTGAACATGTTGAACACCGCCATGGTCTTGCCGGTCGGGGTGCCGTCCTCAGCCAGGAAGAACTCCCCCTTGAACACCAGAATGTCCCCCTTCTGCTCCACCGAGTCGGCGCGCATGCCGTGGATGAAGTCCTCGTGTTCACGAATGATCTTGTTGGCCATCTCCAGCAGGGCAGTCTCGGTGATCCGCTCTTTTTGTGGTTGCATGCTCGTCTCCTTAAACGACTACTGGGCAGGGGCACAAGGGTCGGCATGGCCGGCGCACCCCGCCTCTGATTGAAGAGGGGGCCAGCATACTGCAAAGCGGGATTTTCTGTCATTGATATGACCCCGCATTTTCCCGCTTTGCGCTCTTCCCTTATCCCAGCACCAGATTGCGCAGCCAGCGCCGCTGGCGAATGCGGCGCTGCACCAGCAGCACCTTGGAGAGCTCCTCCAGCAGGACCACGGCCACCACCCAGGAGAGGGGCCAGCCCAGCAGGCTGACCGCCACCCAGGCCAGCGGCAGGCCGATGCACCACATGCCGACGATGTCGATGAAGATGCTGTAGTTGACGTCCCCCCCCGAGCGCAGCACCCCGACGATCCCCACCATGTTGAATACCTTGAGCAGCATGCCCAGACACATGATGGCGAGCACCTGGCCGGCCTCAGTCATCAGCTCGCCCGGCAGGTTGCCGACCCATTGCAGCAGGCTGCCCTGCATCAGCCAGACGGCGGTCCCCACCAGCAGGGCGCCGACGGGGGCCAGCAGCAGGAAGAGCTGGGAGTGCTGCCAGGCCTCGTCATACTCCTCGGCCCCGAGCCGGTGACCGAGCAGGGTGGAGCAGGCCACCGCCAGCCCGAAGAAGAGGGAGATGAGGATGCTCTCCAGCGTGCCGAGGGTGGTCATGATGGCCAGGGCGTCGGTGCCGAGGTGCGCGTAGAGGAAGCCGTAGAGCAGCATGCCGAAGGCCCAGAGCCCGTCGTGCAGCAACAGCGGCAGGGCGATCAGGGTGAAGCGCACCACCTCCTTGCGCTTGAAGGCGGCGAGCCAGTCTTGCTTGCGCGGGATGAGACGGGGCTCGGCACGCCACACATAGGCAAGCAGCAGCGCGGTCTGCAGCAGGCGCGACAGGGTGGTGCCCCAGGCGGAACCGGCTACTCCCATGGCCTCGGCGCCGAAATGGCCGAAGATGAGGGCATAGTTGAGGATGACGTTGGCGATGATGGCGATGATGCCGATACGGGTCGGCGCCGCGGCATTGCCCACCGAGCGCAGGGCCGACTCCAGGGGCACCACCACGGCGGTGCAGAGGATGGTGGCGCCGGTGATCATCAGGAACTCGTCGGCCAGCTCGCGCAGCGCGGGCTCCTGGCTGGCAAACCCGAGCACGCTGCCCGGTGAGAGCACATAGACGAGGGCAAAGGGCAGGCTTACCGTCAGGGCGCCCACCAGGGCCAGGGCCAGGGAGCGGCGCACCCCGGCCATCTCGCCACGGCCGAAATATTGTGCCGCCAACACCGAGACCCCGCCCGAGAGCCCCGCTATCACCAGCAGATTGAAGAAGAAGACCCGGTTGCCCAAGCCGACCGCCGCCACAGCCGTGGTGCCGAGCTGGCTCACCATCATGATGTCGATGAGGCCGAGCAGGGAGAACATCATGGATTGCAGCGAAACCGGCAGGGCCAGTCGCCACAGTCGCGTCATGAACTCGCGATCGGTGGTTTGTTTTAAAATCGCTTGCCAATAATTCATTTATGTTAACCGGGTTGGTAAAAATCAGGTTTTGTCGTGGGTATGATAGGGGTGATATCGGGAGGCTTCACTGTGAGCCTCTCTCGGCTTTCTTGTGCAAAACTATCCTGTTGAGGTGCTATGCCATTTATCAGCGAGTGTCTGGAAATCGCCCCGGCCTGCGAAGAGCGGATGCTGGGACGCGAAGGGCTGCCCCTGCTTGGGGAGGCGGGCGTCTTCCTGACCGGCCTCTCGACGATACGGGAGCACTACCTTATCCGCCGCAACCGACCGGAGTTTCACATCCTGATGGTGAGCCATGACGAGGGGGGCGCCCTGCTCACCGATGGCGGGGAGCAGCCCATCCCGGCGGGAGCCCTGGTCTTTCTCCCGGCCGCCGTGCCGGGGGGCCTCAGGCTGGTGGGGGAAGTCTGGCATACCAGCTGGATCCTGCTGGACGACGTGCCGCGCTGGCAGCATCTGCACCGGCTTGGCCATCGCATCTGGCAGGGGGAGGAGGGGGAGCAGCTCTACCACCTGCTCAGCCTGATGCAGGGGGAGGGAATACGTTCGCCGCTCCAGCCCCAGCTGCTGAGCCTGCTGCTGGCGCTCTTGGAGCGGACCCTGCAGGGGGAGGTGCGCGGCACGCCGGAGCTGCGGCTGCAGGCGCTGTTTCGGCGGGTGGAGGCACGTCTGGACGAGCCCTGGAGCGTGGCCCTGCTGGCCGACCAGATGGCCTGCTCGGTACCCCATCTGCACCGGCTCTGCCAGCAGGTGTTCGGCATGGGCCCCATGGCCTGGCTCACCGGACTTCGCATGAACAAGGCGCGCCAGTTGCTGCTCTACACCAACTGGCCGCTGGCCGAGCTGGCGGCCCGGGTCGGATACAGCGACGGCGCCAACTTTGCCAACCGTTTTCGGCGTCTGACGGGTCAGACTCCGGGGGCCTTTCGTCGACTGGGTCGCAAACCTTTCGCAAGGGAGGTGCAAACCCTTTGAAATTGTTGGCTCAAGCCCATAGGATCGACGGGCCACACAGTCAAGGTACAGATCCATGTTTGAAGATAATAATCAGAAACGTCCCCTCTACATTCCCTACGCAGGTCCAGCCCTGCTGGAGACGCCGCTGCTCAACAAGGGCAGCGCCTTCACCAGCGAAGAACGCAGCAGCTTCAACCTGGAAGGTCTGCTGCCCCAGAACATCGAAACCATCGAAGAGCAGGCAGAGCGTGCCTATCGCCAGTTCATGGCGTTTGGCAACGACATGGACAAGCACATCTATTTGCGCAACATCCAGGATACCAACGAAACGCTCTTCTACCGCCTGCTGAACAACCACCTCACCGAAATGCTGCCGGTCATCTACACCCCGACGGTCGGCAAGGCGTGCGAGGAGTTCTCCAACATCTATCGCCGCGCCCGCGGCCTCTTCATCTCCTATCCGGACAAGGACAGGATCGATGACATGCTGCAAAACGCCACCAAGCAGAACGTCAAGGTGATCGTGGTCACCGATGGCGAACGCATCCTGGGCCTCGGGGATCAGGGCATCGGCGGCATGGGCATTCCCATCGGCAAGCTCTCCCTCTACACCGCCTGTGGCGGCATCTCCCCTGCCTACTGCCTGCCGGTGGTGCTGGACGTGGGCACCAACAACCAGCAGTTGCTGAACGACCCCTTCTACATGGGGTGGCGCCATCCGCGCATCTCCGGCGAAGAGTACGACGAGTTCGTCGATGCCTTCATCCAGGCGGTCAAGCGCCGCTGGCCGGATATCCTGCTGCAGTTCGAGGATTTCGCCCAGGGCAATGCCACCCCGCTGCTCAACCGCTACAAGGATGAGCTGTGCTGCTTCAACGATGACATTCAGGGGACCGCCGCGGTGACCCTGGGCAGCCTCATCGCCGCCTGCAAGGCCTCCGGTGCCAAGCTCTCCGAGAAGCGGGTCGCCTTCCTCGGGGCGGGCAGTGCCGGGTGCGGCATCGCCGAGCAGATCGTGGCGCAGATGAAGGCCGAAGGGCTGACCGACGCCGAGGCGCGGGGCCGGGTCTTCATGGTGGATCGATTCGGTCTCATCACCGACAAGATCCCCAACCAGCTCGACTTCCAGCGCAAGCTCTCCCAGCCGGTCGAACGGATCAAGGAGTGGCCGGTGGGGGACAACATCTCCCTGCTGGAGGTGATGGAGCACGGTCGCCCGGACATCCTGATCGGGGTCTCCGGCCAGCCGGGCCTCTTCACCGAAGAGGTGGTCAAGACCATGCACAAGCACTGTGCCCGTCCCATCATCTTCCCGCTCTCCAACCCCACTTCCCGGGTGGAAGCCACCCCGGCGGATCTCATTCGCTGGACCGACGGCCAGGTGCTGGTCGCCACCGGCAGCCCGTTCGCACCGGTGGAGTACAAGGGCAAGCGCTACGTCATCGCCCAGTGCAACAACTCCTTCATCTTCCCGGGTATCGGCCTTGGGGTGATCGCCTCCGGTGCCAACCGGGTGACCGATGCCATGCTGATGTCGGCCAGCCGTGCCCTGGCGGATTGTTCACCCCTGGTGAAGGGGGAAGAGGGCTCCTTGCTGCCGGATCTGGCGGACATCCATCAGGTCTCCCGCTACATCGCCAAGATGGTGGCCAAGACCGCCATGTTGCAGGGCAAGGCGGTGCAGACCCCCGATGATGTGATCGATCAGGCCATCGAGGCGAACTTCTGGCGCCCCGAGTACCGCCGCTATCGTCGTACTTCCTTCTGATCCCAAGGGGACAGACATGCAGAAGGGATGCCTCGGCATCCCTTTTTTGTGCACAGCTGTGAAGGAAGAGGAGGTTATTGTGCCGGTTGCTCGGCGGGGGCGGGCTCGGCGGGATTGCTGACACCGGTGACCCGGATTTCGACCCGGCGATCCGGGGCCAGGCAGTCGATGAGGGCAGCCCTGGCCTTGATGGCATCACACTGGGTGCCGGTGACCGGGTTGCTCTCGCCATTGCCCTGGATGCTCACCTTGTCTGCGGGCAGCCCCTTGCCAATCAGGAAGTTGGCGACCGTGCTTGCACGGGCCTCCGACAGTGCCTGGTTATTGGCATCCGAGCCGATGCGGTCGGTGTAGCCCATCACCATGGCGTTGCCATCCTTGGGTTTGACGTCGACGATCTGCTGGTAGAGGGCGTCGAGTGCCTGCATCCCCTCCGGTTTGAGCTCCGCCTTGCCAAAGGCAAACAGCACATCCGAACTCAGGTTGAAGGTCTGATCCACCGGCTCGGGAGCCGGGGGCGGCGGTGCCACGACCAGAGGCGCGGCCACCGGCACTGCGGCGACGGTGCGATTGGGGTGAAGTACCAGCTCGATGGTGGCGGTACTGATGTCGCTGACCCAGCGTTTGGTACCGCTGCCCACCTTATCGTTGTCAGGATCGTCCCCGACTCGCACCATGTAGCGGTAGCGGGTCTGGATGTCTACCCAGTCGCTCAGTCTGGCGGTCAGGCCCAGACCCGCCAGGGGAGCCAGATTGTCATCTCCCCCGTTGACGGAGTCGACGTGATAGAGATAACCGCCCCCTTCGGCAAAGACAGAGAAGATGTCCCCCAGCGGCAAACGGCCAATGACCGACAGGGTGGCCCCCTTGCTGTTGAAGTCCTGGCCGGCGATATCCCAGTCACCGGTGGAGAGGTAGCCGAGCTCTGCCCCCAGATTCTCGTTGTAGTTGTAGCCGACAAAGGCGTTGATGGCGGTCGCGTCCTTGCCGACGTCCTTGCTGAAATCATCGATGTCATGGGCAAAGGCCCAGCCACCCCCAGCCCCCACATACCAGTCGTGAACAGGTGCCGCCTGGGCGGCACTCGTCGCCAATGCCAATACAATCCACACAGGTTTCAGTCTTATGTTCATCGCGTATCCTCGTCGATGTTGGGTGTTATAGGGCTCCCAGCCCTTTGCTATGTATAGCCAACATTATGTATAGGCGATGTGAGCGCATTAACCATTTAAGTGACGCATCTGTATGGAAAATCGGTGAGACAGGCAGGTGGGCTGCCCGCGCTGGCGGTGCCGTCCGGGCATTAAAAAAGGGGCCGGAATGGCCCCTTTTTTTAACAGGTGGTTGTCCCCTTATTGCTGCACTTCCTGTACGCCGGTGACGCGCACTTCGACGCGGCGATCCGGTGCCAGGCAGGTGATCAGCTGAGCCTTGGCCTTGATGCCGTCACACTGGGTGCCGGTGACCGGGTTGGCTTCACCACGACCTTCGATGGAAACCTTGCCAGCCGGCAGACCCTTGCCAACCAGGAAGTCGGCCACGGTGCGGGCACGGGCTTCAGACAGCTTCAGGTTGTAGGCATCGGAGCCGATGCGGTCGGTGTAACCCACCACCACGGCGCTGCCATCTTTCGGCTGGACGTCGACGATCTGCTGATACAGGGTGTTGAGCGCAGCAGCCCCTTCCGGCTTCAGGGTGGATTTGCCGAAGGCAAACAGCACGTCCGAGCTCAGGGAGAAGTTCTTGTCGACCATGACGGGCTCGGGAACCGGCTCGGGAGCCGGTGCCGGGGCCGGTGCCACATAGGTGGTGCGGTTCGGGTGCATCACCAGTTCCAGGGTGGCGACGCTCATGTCGGTTTTCCAGGTTTTCTGATCGTCACCCAGATCCCACATGTAGCGGTAGCGGGCCTGCAGGTCGATAAGGTCGGAGAGCTTGGCAGTCAGACCCAGACCCGCCAGCGGCGAGGTGCCGTTGTCGCTCTGGCCGTTGCCGTTGACGTGGTTGAAGTAGGCACCCCCTTCGGCGAAGACGGAGAAGATGTCATTCATGGGCAGGCGTGCGATACCGGACAGGGTGGCACCCTGGGTTTTGAAGTCGACGCCATCGACGCCAGCCTTGCCGGCATAGAGATAGCCGAGCTCGGCGGCAAAGTTCTCGGTGAAGTTGTAACCGCCGAACAGGGAGAGCGCGGTGGCGTCCTTGTCAGCATCCTGGCCGAAGGTATCCAGGTCGTGGCCATAGGCCCAACCTGCACCCATACCCGTGTACCAGTCGTCGGCCGCCTGAGCGGTGGTGGTTCCCATGGCTGCAATGGCCAGAGCAATCAGGGTTGGTGCCATTTTCATTTTCATCGTTTTATCCTTGTTGAGTTGCCGTGCTATGGGCGTACTGCGCACTCTTTGTTATACCGGTCGCAGATGACACTTCATGTGCGACACCGTGAGCGGATCACGGACGGCTTGAATAAAAAATGGATGGAAACCTGGATTCTCATGAAGCTGTTTCTCCATGGACAACTAACCGGGCACTGAGCACTTTTAATAGTTCATCCAATGTCTTACAAGCGTTGCTACTGTATTCTTTTGAATCAGCGTGATCAAGTTTCTGCACAGATATGCAGCGCCGACACCGGTGTCGCGGGGCCGCAATACGGGGGTAAAGGGGAGAAAAGGTGAGACAGAGAGTGTCGCTGGGGGGAGGAGAGAGACAGCAAAAGGGGATGCCGTGGCATCCCCTTTTTTACGTTACCTGAGCGAAGTCAGATTACTTTTGAACTTCTTGTACGCCGGATACGCGAACTTCTACGCGACGGTCCGGAGCCAGGCAGGAGATCAGCTGAGCCTTGGCCTTGACGCCGTCACACTTGGTGCCGGTGACCGGGTTGGCTTCGCCGCGACCTTCGATGGCAACCTTGCTGGCAGCCATACCCTTGCTGACCAGGAAGTTGGCAACGGTGCGGGCACGAGCTTCAGACAGCTTCTGGTTGTAAGCGTCGGAACCGATACGGTCGGTGTAACCAACAACAACGGCGTTGCCGTCTTTCGGCTGGAACTCAACGATTTGCTGGTACAGAGCGTTCAGGGCTTGCACACCTTCGGCTTTCAGGCTGTCTTTGCCAAAGGCGAACAGCACGTCGGAGTTCAGGGCGAAGTTCTTCTCAACGATTTGCGGAGCCGGGGCCGGTGCTTCTTCAACAACCGGGGCCGGAGCAGGCGCTACGTAGGAAGTACGGAACGGGTGGTAAACGGCTTCCAAGGTCGCAACGCTCTGGTTGGACTTGTAGCGTACGTTGTCGGCGTGCAGGTCAGCCACGTCCCACATGTAGCGGTAGCGAGCTTGCAGATCCAGCGCGTCATTGACCTTGTAGGTCACACCGGCACCGGCCAGCGGGGATACTTTGGTATCGCTGGTGCCCAGACCGTCGGTGTGGCCCCAGTAGGCGCCAGCTTCACCGAACAGGGAGAAATCGTTGCCCAGCGGCAGACGAGCGATACCGGACAGGGTGGCACCCTGGCTCTCGTAACGGTTGCCGTCGGTGTTGCCACGGCCGGTGTACTGGTAGCCCAGCTCGGAACCGAAGTATTCGTTGAAGTTGTAACCAACGAAGGCATTGGCAGCAGCCGCATCTTCTTCGCCAACGTTCACGCCTTCGATCTTGTTCAGACCGTTGAAGTGAGTTGCACCAACACCGGCGCCGAAGTAGATGTCGTCAGCGGCGTGAGCTGCAGTTGCACCCATGGTGGCCATAGCGATGGCGATCAGGGAAGGAGCCATTTTCATCATAAAATAATCCTCGTTGAGATGGCACGTTGTTCACGTGCTTCGCACTTTGTAATTTATGTAAGCTGCTGGCTCTGTCGACCAACGACGTTGGTGCGAACAGGGATCCTAGATCCATCCAGGAGGCACGTATCTGGGTGCACAAGTGCATACTCCGCCACGAACAGCCGACGTCATTCCGATGACGTGGCGCACTTTATGCCCATTTCAAAACATGATCAAGCTCACAGATAAGGGATGGGGCAAATTGTGTCGTAGGGATAACTGGCTGTTTCTTGGGATTTATTAGTGATCCAAGTAGGCGCGATGCAGTTTCTTCTCAAGCTTCATATAAGCCTCAGCCCAAGCGTGCCGCGGGGTGGCGTCACCCGCCCTGACCGAGAGGACAGCAAGATAGTCCGCCTCGGTTGCTTCGCACAGCAAGGGTGTGAAACTGAGCAAGAAGTGACGGGCGAGGTAGGGATCGAGAGGCCAGATGTTGAGGATGGCCCGCGCCACGGGCTGGACGGCGGTAGAGCAGATGAAGTGCCGATGACCCGCTTCCAGCCATTGGGCCATCTCGGCGAGGCTTTCTTCCGGCACGATGCCGCCATCGCCTTTCTCCTTGGCCAGCGTCATCGTGTGACCATTGCCCAGTGCCAGGGTGCCGTTTTCTGCCACGACGCCGTCGTGGCTGCGCAGGGGAAGCGTCGCCTGGCCTTCAAGATAGAGGCTGCAGCTGTCCGGGAGGGCCGCCAGCACGGTGGTGGCGTCCCCCTGCATGGCCATGGGCAACCAGAACGCCTCGGCCCGGGTCTGCAGACCCTGGGCGAGCTGACGGGGGAGGGAGTCCGGGTCGGAATGAAGACGGGAAATGATGCCGGGAAATGCCATGTTGATGACTCTCTTGGAAATAACCGGCGAATTATACGAGGGATGGCCGGGCAACAAGAAAGGTTTCTTTTCGAGACTGTTTACCTGAGGCGACGCAGCGATTACCATCCCCGAGGTTTGTGAAGGGTTGTCGTCGAAAGACGCTGATTATAGATAGAGGCTCGACCATAACGAGTCCGTTCAAAACTGATACACTTGACTACGAGTCGTCGCGAAAAATAAAGGTGGAGTCAATCCGCCGAACGGAGTATGGAACACATGAATTCAAATATCGTAACTGTTGGCAAGAAGATCCGTCAGATCCGCGAAGCGGTAGGCCTGAGCCGTCCCAAGTTTGCCGATCTGCTGGGCGTCCCCCCAACCACCCTGAAGAACTATGAACTGGGTTACCGTGAAGTCGGAGGCGCCTTCCTGGTTGCACTGGCCCACCACCCCGATCTGCACAAGTTCACCCTCTGGCTGCTGGCTGACAAGAAAGTCGCCGAAATCGGCCAGATCGGTCCGGACGATATTGCCAAGGCTTGATTTAGTTCAACCTTGATAAAAATGCCGCCCTCGAGGCGGCATTTTTTATTTATCAAAATGGATGATTATTTAATTAAATAATGCGTTGTGTGCGGTCAACGGCGATTTTCACTAAATCATCTTGTCGGGCTGGATTAATCCACGGAACACTCCGACCCTTTTAATTCAGGCGGTGATCCACACAGCGAGACAACGATGAGCCAATCCATTACCAAAGCCAGAGATGGGTTTACCCTTAACCATCCCCTCATATGAGCGAGGCGTGGCGCGGCTTCTGAGGTATGATCGCCATCCTTGACCAGCTAATACCCAACAGACTATCCCCATGTTTAACCACGAACTAATCCTCAACCACATCGACGATATATTTGGACAGGACATGCATGCCAAGCGTGTTCTTTCCCTCGCCAATGCTACCCTCGGGGTTATCGAGTCAGGTTCACTGGCCATCCACGCCATCGGTAGTGGCCTCTCCTTGGCCAACGGTCTCGAACGTAAACATGCGGTTAAACAGGTGGATCGCCTGCTCACTAACACCAAGCTCAATGTCTGGAGCCTCTTTGACGATTGGGTGCCCTATGTGGTCGGTGAACGTACCGAGATCGTAGTCTCCATGGACTGGACCGAATTCGATGCCGATGATCACAGTACCTTGGTTATCAGCCTGCAAACCAACCACGGTCGCAGTACTCCGCTGCTGTGGAAAACCCATCGGAAATCGTTGCTCAAAGGGCAACGCAATGCCCATGAGAAAGAGCTGCTCACCAAGCTCAAGCAGACGTTGCCAGAGGGTATCTTCGTGACGGTAGTAGCTGACCGCGGCTTTGGTTACATGGAGCTGTTCGAACGCCTGGAGCAAGAGCTAGGCTTTGCTTATCTCATTAGATTTAAAGGAAATGTTTTGGTTGGTTACCCTGGTGTAGAGCAGGTTCCAGCTCGGGACTGGCTAACGCCGACCGGGCGCACCCGAACCCTCAAAGCGGTGGAGCTAACTGGGCAGCGACAGCCTGTCGAACGGGTCTATTGTTGTCATAAGAGTGGCATGAAAGACGCGTGGTTTCTGGCCAGTAACCGGACCGACCTGAGCGCCGCCAAGGCGTTGCAACTATACGGCCAGCGCTGGGGTATCGAGACCAGTTTTCGTGATATCAAAGATTACAAATTCGGCATGGGTATGGGAGATGTGCACATCAGTAATCCGGTCCGGCGCGACCGACTGTTTTTATTCAGTGCCCTGGCCATCGTCTTGCTGACGCTGCTGGGTAAGGCTGGAGACAGTGTCGGTCTAGAGAGAACGATCAAGGTCAATACCAGCAAGAGCCGAACCTATTCGTTCTTTCGGCAAGGGGTCATCTATTACCAGTTGCTACCTAAAATGAAAGAAGCCAATGCGGTCTTGTTGATGGATAAATTTATCTACTACCTGAAGCAACACCGCTTATATACCCGCACACTTGGAATTATTTGAGTCTCTAAAAATGAGGGGATCTCTGAGGGGTTTACCAGCACCTTTGGCGTGCTGGCCGCGACTCTGGGGTCTGCCGTCGGGCTCGGCAATATCTGGAAGTTTCCTTATCTGACCGGTGAGAACGGTGGCGCCGGTTTTCTGCTGGTCTATGTCATCGCCACCCTGCTGGTGGGATTGCCGGTGATGATCTCCGAGATCATGCTGGGGCGCGAGGCCAGGACGGATGCGGTCAGCGGGCTCATCAAGCTGGCTCCGAAGGGGCAACCCTGGTGGCTGATCGCCGCCATGGGGGTGAGCGCGGCCTTCCTCATCATGTCGTTCTACTCCGAGGTGGCGGCCTGGGTATTTGCCTACATCTTCAAGGCGGCCAGCGGCGAGATCCTCTCCACCGATCCCGCCGTCACGGGTGCTGCCTTCAATTCACTCATCACGGATCCCTTGCAGAGTCTGCTCTGGCAGTGGCTGGTGCTGGCCCTGATGGGGGGGATCTTGCTGATGGGGGTCTCCAGGGGGATCGAAGCGGTCACCAAGCGGTTGATGCCACTGCTCTTCATCCTGCTGCTGGTGATAGGCGTGCGCAGCCTGACTCTGCCCGGAGCGAGCGAAGGACTGCATTTCCTGTTCTCGCCGGATTTCTCCAAGGTGACCGCAGGCGTCGTGCTGACGGCCATGGGGCTGGCGTTCTTCAAGCTCTCCATCGGGATGGGCTGCATGATGACCTATGGCAGCTACTTTCGGGACGATCAGCACATCCCTCTCACCACGGTACGGGTGATGTGCGCGGATCTCTTCGTCTCCATGCTGGCGGGGATCGCCATCTTCCCGGCGGTCTTTGCCTTTGGCTTCGAGCCGAGCGCAGGCCCCTCCCTGCTGTTCATCACCATACCCGCGGTGTTTGCCAGCATCCCGTTTGGACACCTCTTCATGGTGCTCTTCTTCGTGCTCTCCGCCATCGCAGCCACCGGGGCCATGCTCTCCATCCTGGAGGTGCCGGTCTCGGTGCTCTCCGAGCGATTTCACATGAGCCGCACAAGGGCGACCCTGATCAACCTGCTGGTGCTGGGAGCGGTCGGCTCGACCTGTGCGCTCTCGAGCAGCACGCTGGCGGATGTGCAGGTTGGCGGGAAAACCTTCTTCGATCTGTTCGACTTCGTCTCTTCCAACGTGCTGATGCCCCTTGGCGGCATTTTCCTCTGCCTCTTTGTGGGCTGGGTATGGGGATTCGAGCGGATGACGACGGCGCTGACCAATGGGGGCAAGCTGGCGCTGCCCATCCTCAGCCCCCTGTTTTTCATCATCCGCTATGTGTCGCCGCTGCTGATCCTGGTAGTGATGCTCAAGGGGCTGGGGCTGTTCTGAGCCGCGTAACCCGAAACAAAAAAGCGCCTATTGGCGCTCTTTTTGTCTTTTACCCCGATATGCCTTCATATCAGGCAGAGTCGTGACAGCTCCTCCTTGAGCTGCTCCAGGTTGCGCTCGACACAGGCTTCCCCCTCGTTGATGGCGTCGCTCGCGCGGTGGAAATCCATGATGGAGAGGTTGCCAAGGCGCGGGCAGAGCTGGATCTCGGGGGGATCCCCGGCCATCCGGGCACGGGTGATGCGCTCCTGCATGATGTTGATGGAGCCCGTCATCACCCCCCACATGCCGGGGGTACTGGGTTCGCGCTCGCCCCGGTTCAACCACTGGCTGAGCAGCCCCCCCTGCACGGGCTCGTCCGGTTCGTCGGTCCAGGGCTGGTGCATGTCGGTGTTGAGGTTGACGGCGATCACCACCTCGGCTCCCATGGCGCGGGCTAGGGAGATGGGGACCGGGTTGACCACGGCCCCGTCCACCAGCCAGCGCTCCTCCACCCGGGTCGGGGTGAGCAGGCCGGGCATACCGCAAGAGGCGCGCACACACTGGCGAAGCGGTCCTTCCTGCAACCAGATCTCGCGACCGGTATCGAGTTCGGTGGCGACGCAGGCAAAGGGCAGCGGCAGGCTTTCGATGGCGGGATCCCCCAGATGGCCGGCGGCGATGCCAAATACCTTGTCACCGCGAAACAGGCCGCCGGAGAGGGCAGGATCGAGCAGCCCCATGACCTGCAGGCGGCTGAAGCCGCGCACCCAGCTCTCCAGCTTGTCCAGTTCACCAGCGGCATAGGCGGCGCCGACAAAGCTGCCGATGGAGCAGCCAGCCACCAGATCCGGCTTGACGCCCAGTCGCTCCAGGGCACGGATGATGCCGATGTGGGCCCATCCTCGGGCCGCACCGCTACCCAGGGCCAATCCCAGACGGGGTTTTCGTGACACAGTTGCGTCTCCTGACATGAAGTGGGAGTCCAGCTTACTCCGGCTTCTCCTGTCCGTCATCCCGCCACGCTTCGCTGCGATTGCGGCCGTTGGCCTTGGCCTGATAGAGGGCGATATCGGCGCGGCGGATCACCTCCTGCAAGGAGATGGCCGGTGATTGACGACAGTGGCCCAGGCTGACGGTCACCTTCAGCTCGGCCGCGATGGCGCTCCAGGGATGCTCTGCTATGCACAGGCGAAGCCGCTCGGCCAAAGGGGCCAGAGGGATCGCTTCATCGGTGACGAGCAGCAGGAACTCCTCGCCGCCCCAGCGGATCAGGTGGCACTCCCGTGTCAGCAGGGACTGGCAGAGCTGCACCAGACGGATGAGGACCTGATCGCCCACCCCGTGGCCGAAACGGTCGTTGACCTGTTTGAAGTGATCGCAGTCAAACATGATGGCGCCGATGCGTTGGCGGCCTGCCAGGGCCTGGCGGTGTTCGAAGGCATCGAAGTAGTGGCGGTTGAAGGCGCCGGTCAGGGCATCGTGGCGCGACAGGTAGTTGAGGCGCCGGTTGAGGCGCTGGGCACGCAGGCTGGAGACGGTCGCCACCACCAGACAGAGAATGGTGATGAGCGCCGTCGCCGATTGCCACAACAGCGTCTGCAGCAGAGGCAGCAGCGGGATGCGATGGATGAGGGAGAGCGGTGTCTCCGGGATGGGATAGACGAGCTGCAAGGCGCCCTGTTGCCACTCATATTCCGCTGACTGCGCCGTCCTGACCGGGGGCGGCGCGGTACCGGACTGGCTGCTGGCGAGGATCTGCTGATGGGCGTTGAGCAGGAACAGGGTGCCAATCCGGGGGGCGAGGCGGTGCAGGGTCTGCGCCAGCGTGACGGTCTGGATGTCGATGCTGAGCAGGCCAATGATCTGGCCGCCCTGGGTAATGGGCTGGGAGAGGGTGATCATCTGCCCCCGTCCGGCAAAATCCTGGTAGGGGCGCGAGAGCATGGCGTGCTCCAGGTGGGGATGCCTGGCCATCGCCTCCTGCCAGTAGGCCTTGCTGTAAATCACGGGATCGAAGCGAAACTGGCTGGATGGCACCCAGGGATAGAGGTAGATGAAATTGTCCGTACCGGTGAAGTAGATCCAGGCCACGTCCCTGTCCAGCAGCTTGCTGGCCGTGGCGAGCAGGGGGGAGAGGCTGAGGGCGAGATGTATTCTGGCTTGCCGCTCGCTGCCGTCATGGGGCAGCGGGCCCTGCCCGGTCAGGTTGCCGATGAGGGCGGGGGGCAGATCGACAGGGATGCGATCCAGATTGATGCCGTGCTCCCCGTCGGATTGCAGCGCCTGATAGAGCTGGCGAGAGAGCACGGACTGGGGATTGCTGCGCAGGCGCTCCTCCGCCTGGCCGCGCATGGCCTCAAGGAAGGTCTCCATCCGCTGGTGCTGGCTGCTGAGCTGGGTCGCGGCGTTGATGGTGTCACGCTTGTTGATCTCGGTAACCTGGCGAAACGCATGTTGCAGGGCGAGCAGCAACAGCAGCAGGCCGAGGCCCAGCAGCAGCCACTGCAATCGGTATCTGGCAAAGGCGGGGGAGGGAATGGACATGGGCGTACCGGAAGATGGCGAGAGTCGGCATCAGTGTAAGGCAGAACCCTGACGCGCGTGCCGACAAGATGCGTTTTTGATGATCTTCTCACCGGACTGTTACGTTTTGTCACATTTATACATAGTCACGGCATAGTCAGGGGGTAACATGGTGCCATCCTTGATGAAGCTATCTCTTCTTCCTCTCTCTTTGACTGCATGGATCTTGTGATGAAAACGCGCGTGTGGCTGTGGCTTTTCCCTCTTCTTCTATTGCTGGCGGCGGGCGCCTGGCATCTGCGGCAGGCTGAACCCGCCAGCAAGCCAGCACCAAGAGAGATCAATATCAGGGCCGAAACCGTCAGGCAGAGTCTGGCCGAGCCCTCCATCAAGCTGGTGAGCAAGCTTGCGGCCAATCGCTCCGTGGCCATCAGCCCCGAGGTGACCGGCCGCATTGCCACCATCGCGGTGAGCTCCGGCCAGCAGGTCACACAGGGGCAGACCCTGATCGCCCTGGATGCGGGCAAGCAGCAGGCGGAGCTGGCCGAGCAGAGCGCCAGCGTGCGCGACGAGGCTCGCAAGCTGCGGGACATGCGCAAGCTGGTGGCGCGAGGCGCCGTCACCACCTCGGAGCTGGAGGGGCAGGAGGCGACTGTCGCCCAGGCCCAGGCCCGGGTCGATGCGGCCCGTTACGAGCTCTCCCTGCGCACCCTGGCCGCCCCCTTCGACGGCACTGTCAGCCTCATCGATCTCAGCGAAGGAGCCCTGGTCAACAGCGGCGACGTGCTCTTGCATCTGGACGAGCTGGCAAAACTGCGGCTCGATCTGGCGGTGCCCGAGCGCTACCTCTCCCTGCTGCGCCCCGGCATGGCGGTGACGGCAACCAGCTCGGCCTGGCCGGATCAATCCTTTTCCGGCGTGCTGGAGACCCTCGACAGCCGGATCTCCAGCGACACCCAGAACATCAAGGCCCGCGTCATCCTGCCCAACACCGGTGGCCAGCTGCGTCCCGGCATGCTGATGAACGTGGATCTCTCTCTGCCACCCCAGAAGATGACCCTGATCCCCGCCCAGTCGGTGGAGTATGCCGGCGAGCAGCGCTTCGTCTATCGCCTGGAGGCGGACGGACGGGTGAAGCGCGTGCCGGTGGAGCTTGGCGACACCCATGGCGAGGCCGTCTGGGTGCTCAAGGGGTTGAACGTCGGCGATCGCATCGCGGTGGAGGGGCTGGTCAATCTGCGCGACGGCGCCCAGGTACGTGATCTGGGCGAGGTGAAAGGCTGATGTGGCTCTCCGATATCTCAGTACGCCGTCCCCTGGTGGCGGTGGTCATCAGCGCCCTGCTCACCGTGTTCGGCCTGGTGGCCTTCAGCAAACTCACCGTGCGGGAGATGCCGGATGTGCAGACCCCGTCCGTTTCCATCACCACCACCTATGAGGGGGCGGCCCCCGAGGTGATGGAGAGCCAGGTCACCAAGCCCATCGAGGATCAGCTCTCCGGCATCAGCGGCATCAAGAACATCAACTCGGTGACCCGCAAGGGGCGCTCCTCCATCACGGTGGAGTTCAAGCTCGGCTGGAACATGCTGGAGGGCACCTCCGACGTGCGTGACGCCATCTCCCGGGCCAGACCCAAGCTGCCAGACGGGGCGGACGAGCCCATGGTGACCAAGGACAACGGCAACGGGGATGTGGCCATCTGGCTCAATTTCAGCAGCACCCAGATGGACCGTACCGCCATGACGGATTACGCCAATCGCATGCTGGTGGACCCCTTGAGCCTGGTGGACGGGGTAAGCGAGGTCTCCCTCTCCGGGGACCTGACCCAGGTGATGTACGTGCGGCTGCGCCCCGCCGACATGGCGGCCCGCGGCATCACGGTGGCCGACGTGCAGGATGCCCTCAAGCGGGAGAACATCGAGCTGCCGGGCGGCGAGATCCGCAACAACACCATGACCATGGCGGTGCAGATCGCACGGCTCTATCACAGTGCGGAAGATTTTCGCACCCTGCCGGTGAAAACTGCCACCAATGGTCAGAGCATCTATCTGGCGGACATTGCGGATGTGGAGGTGGGGGCCAAGAACGAAGACAGCGCCTATCAGCGCAACGGCCGCGAGAGCCTGGGGATTGGCATCGTCGCCCAATCCACAGCCAACCCCCTGGCGGTGGCCCAGGGCATCGAGAAGAAGCTCGTGGAGATGCAGCGCTTCCTGCCGGAGGGGGCTACCCTTGAGGTCGACTACGACTCCACCATCTTCATCAAGCAGGCCATCGACGAGGTGTATGAGACACTCGCCATCTGCGCCCTGCTGGTGGTGGCCGTGCTCTATCTCTTCCTCGGGCAGGGGCGCACCACCCTCATTCCGGCCATCACGGTGCCCGTCTCCCTGATTTCGGCCTTCATCGGTGCCTGGTATCTGGGCTTTTCCATCAACCTCATCACCTTGCTGGCCCTCATCCTCGCCATCGGCCTGGTGGTGGATGACGCCATCGTGGTGGTGGAGAACATCCACCACCACCTGCAACGGGGCGAGTCCCCCTTGATGGCGGCCTGGCACGGCACCCGGGAGGTGGGCTTTGCCGTCATCGCCACCACCGCCGTGCTGGTGATGGTGTTCGTGCCCATCGCCTTCATGGACGGCATGGTGGGGCGCCTCTTCACCGAGTTCGCCATCTTGCTCTCCCTGGCCGTGCTCTTCTCCTCCCTGGTGGCGCTCACCCTGACCCCGGCCATGGGCTCCTGGCTGATGCGTGCCGTGGACAAGCCCAACGCCCTGACCGCCACCCTGGACAAGGGACTTGGCTGGGTGGAGGAGCGTTATCGCCGCGTGCTGGGGGCCGTGCTGCGCCGCGCCGTCTGGATGCCCCTGGTGTTGCTGCTCTGCCTCGGCGGCATTGGCGCCCTCTTTGGCAAGCTGCCCGCGAGCCTCACCCCGACCGAGGACAGGGGCGTGCTCTATGTGTTCGTGAAAGGGGCGGAGGGCACCAGCATCGAGCGGATGAAGCGCAACATGCAGCAGGTGGAGGCCGCCATCCTGCCGCTGCTCGGCAAGGGGGTGGTGCAGGCCATGAGCTTCAGCACCCCGGCCTTCGGGCGCGGCGGCGATCAGACCGGCATGGCCATCATCCAGCTCAGTGACTGGGCGGTGCGAGACGAAACGGCCACCGAGTTTGGCCGCTCCCTGAGCGGTCGCCTCGCCGGCATCCCCGACGTGATGATCCGCACCTTCCAGCCGGGGTTCAGAGGCGGCTCCACCGCGGCGGTGCAGTTCGTGCTGCAAGGCTCCGATTACGGCGAGCTCAACCAGCAGGGGCTGGCGCTCAAGGAGGCGGCGGCCCAAAGCGGGCTGATGCAGAGCCCGGATCTCGACTATGCCGAGAAGACCCCGGAGCTGCAGGTGACCATAGAGCGGGAGCGAGCCACCCAGCTCGGCATTCCGGTCTCCACCATCGCAAGCTCCCTGCAGGCCCTGCTCGGCGGCGTCAGCCAGACCACCTATGTGGACAGGGGCGAGGAGTATGACGTCTACCTGCGCGCCAACCAGACCCAGTTCAACGGTATCTCCGACATCAGCCGCATCTATTTGAAGGCCGCGAGCGGCGAGATGGTGAGCCTCTCCACCCTGGCGACCGTCACCCAGGTGGCGAGTCCCCAGCGCCTCAACCACTACCAGCGCCAGAAGGCGGTCACCCTCACCGCGGACGTGGCCTCCGGCCACACCCTGGGGGAAGCGCTCGACTTCCTGGATGGCTGGGCCGCAGATCACCTGCCCACCGGCATGTCGGTGGATTACGCCGGCGAGTCCAAGGACTATCGCGACAACCAGGGGGAGATGGCACTGGTGTTCGGCCTGGCCCTGCTGGTGGTCTATCTGGTGCTGGTGGCCCAGTTCGAGAGCCTGCTGACCCCGGCGGTGGTGATGATGACGGTGCCGCTCGGCATCTTCGGCGGCCTGCTCGGCCTCTGGCTCACGGGGCAGGAGCTCAGCATCTACAGCCAGATAGGCATGATCATGCTCATCGGCATGGTGACCAAGAACGGCATCCTCATCGTGGAGTTCATCAACCAGCTGCGCCAGCGGGGTGAAGGGTTCGAGGAGGCGATCATCAAGGGGTCGGTGCGCCGCCTGCGCCCCATCTTGATGACCTCGCTCACCGCCATCATCGGCGCCGTGCCCCTGATGCTCTCCATGGGGGCGGGGTACGAGAGCCGGATGGCCGTGGGGACCGTGGTCTTCTTCGGCTTGTCCTTGGCGACCCTGGTGACCCTGCTGGTGGTGCCCGCCATCTATCACCTGATCGCCAGACGCGCGGGGATGACGGGGGCACGGGACCGACTGGTGGACGAAATACTGGCCACGGCAACCCCGGCCAGTCCCTCCCCGGTGCCGGGGGCGGTGGTCCCCGAGGGGCGGGACAAACCGGCGGCCTAGCGTGCCGACCCGGATGACAGCAAACAGGGCGCCAATGGGCGCCCTGCTTGTTGATGAGATCTGAGTCTGTCACGCCGACCTGTCGCGCCCGCTCGAAGGCGCCCCTTCCCCTCGCGTTCTGTAGGGGCAAAAAGCCGTCGCCCCCGCCTTGCTCTGCCGGTATAATGCGCGACCCGAATTGTTCCAGGTGGTCAAAATGCAGCCGGTTACCAACCTCTTCTCCTATCCCCGTTACTGGGCCGAGTGCTACGGCACGGCGCCCTTCCTGCCCATGTCCCGTGCGGAGATGGACAAGCTCGGCTGGGACAGCTGCGACATCGTGCTGGTGACAGGCGACGCTTACGTGGATCACCCGAGCTTCGGCATGGCGGTGATCGGCCGCATGCTCGAATCACAGGGTTTTCGGGTCGGCATCATCGCCCAGCCGGACTGGTCATCGAAGGATGACTTCATGCGCCTGGGCAAGCCCAACCTCTTCTACGGGGTGACGGCGGGCAACATGGACTCCATGATCAACCGCTACACCGCCGACAAGAAGCTGCGCCACGACGACGCCTACACCCCGGGGGATGTGGGCGGCAAGCGGCCGGATCGCGCCACCTTGGTCTACACTCAGCGCTGCAAAGAGGCCTATAAAGAGGTGCCGGTGGTCATCGGCGGCATAGAGGCATCCCTGCGCCGCATCGCCCACTACGACTACTGGTCCGAGACCATCCGTCGCTCCATCCTGATCGACGCCAAGGCCGACATCCTCATCTACGGCAACGCCGAGCGCCCCCTGGTGGAGGTGGCTCACCGCATTGCAGGTGGCGAGACCATCGAGACCATGCAGGACATTCGCGGCACCGCCGTGATCCGCAAGGAGCCGCTGCCGGGCTGGCGCGGGGTGGATTCGAGCAAGCTCGACCAGATTGGCCGCATCGATCCCATTCCCAACCCCTATATGGAAGGGGCCCCCTGCAGCGACGACGAGGGCACTGCGCCGATGGAGCAGGAGGCCAAGCCCATCCTGGTGCAGCCCCCTAAGCAAAAACCGTGGGAGAAGACCTATGTCAAGCTGCCGGCGTTTGAGCGGGTGAAGGAGGACAAGGTGCTCTACGCCCATGCGTCGCGCATCCTGCACCACGAGACCAACCCGGGCTGCGCCCGCGCCCTCTCCCAGGCCCACGGCGATCGCATCATCTGGGTCAACCCGCCTGCCTTCCCGCTCGAGACCGACGAGATGGACGGGGTGTTCGGCCTGCCGTACCAGCGGGTGCCGCACCCGGCCTATGGCAACGAGAAGATCCCGGCCTACGACATGATCAAGACCTCGGTCAACATCATGCGTGGCTGCTTCGGCGGCTGCTCCTTCTGCTCCATCACCGAGCACGAAGGGCGCATCATCCAGAGCCGCTCGGAAGAGTCGATCTTGAAAGAAATCGAAGAGATCCGCGACAAGGTGCCGGGCTTTACCGGCGTCATCTCGGATCTGGGCGGCCCCACCGCCAACATGTACCGCTTACGCTGCAAGAGCCCCAAGGCCGAGCAGACCTGTCGCCGTGCCTCCTGCGTCTGGCCGACCATCTGCCCGCACATGGACACCGACCACAGCCCGACCATCAACCTCTATCGCAAGGCGCGCGACCTCAAGGGCATCAAGAAGATCCTGATCGCCTCCGGCGTGCGTTACGACATCGCGGTGGAAGATCCGCGCTACATCAAGGAGCTGGCCAAGTACCACGTCGGCGGCTACCTCAAGATCGCGCCGGAACACACCGAGGAGGGCCCGCTCTCCAAGATGATGAAGCCGGGCATGGGCAGCTACTACAGCTTCAAGGAGCTGTTCGACAAGTACTCCAAAGAGGCGGGCAAGCAGCAGTACCTGATCCCCTATTTCATCTCCGCCCACCCAGGCACCACGGATGAAGACATGGTGAACATGGCGCTCTGGATCAAGTCCAACCGCTTCAAGCTCGATCAGGTGCAGAACTTCTACCCGTCGCCGCTCGCCAACGCCACCACCATGTATTACACCGAGAAAAACCCCCTCAACAAGGTGAGCCGCCAGGGCGGGGACGTGTTCGTGGTGAAAGGGGAGCGTCGCCGTCGCCTGCACAAGGCGCTGCTGCGCTATCACGATCCGGCCGGCTGGCCGATGATCCGCGAAGCCCTGCTGGAGATGGGCAAGGGCCACCTCATCGGTAACGGCCCCGACTGCCTGGTGCCGCCGGAAGGCCGCGGCGAGGCCAAGGCCGAACGCAGCCGCAGCAAGGGCCTCAAGCCCGCGTTGACCCGTCATAGCAATATCGTGCATCAGCGCGGCAATGGTGCTGGCAACAAGGCCGGCAATGGTAAACCGGTGGGCACCCAGCTGCAGAAAGGCTCGGGCAACGGCAAGTCTGCCGCACAGGGCGCAAGTCAGGGTAAACCGGCAGGGCAGGGGAAACCCGCTCACAAAGGTAAGGCCCCGACCCGCGCAGGCTCTGCCAAGCAGGGTGCCAAACCTGCCACTCAGGGCGGCAAGCCAGCGGCCAAAGGAAATGGTGCCAAGCGACCGGCAAGGTGAGTTTCCTGATTGGAAAGAGATAGAAATAGAAAAGGCGACCGGATGGTCGCCTTTGTTTTATTGGTTTGCTGGTTGATCTTGATATGTTGTGTCTACCCACAGAAAGTGGGGTCCCCCCCGTTTTCTGCCCTGAAAGTACATAACAATTAAGCTCGCTAGAAGGTGAAGATCATCAAGCGAGGAAAATGGTGAGTGGGCATCAACTCAATGAATTCATTTTTTTAATGCTTTCGCCAATTCGATAGCAAGGTCTTTAACCGCAGCAGCATCCAAAGGATTATCCGCAGTATGTGCCTCCACGGCTTTTCCGAAGTATGAGGGGGTAAGTTGCTCGCGAATTTTTACCTTTTTATCTTCTGGCATGAGTTCAATGAAAGGCCCAATTGATGCAAGTTCGAGTTCAGTTTGTCTCGCTCGGTCGGAGTTAGTCCGATGGCGGGCTGATTCACGAGCCGTATACCAGGCTGGAGCTGTGATCGCGATAGCGTATAGAAGGCGAATTGCAACAGACCACGCGTTTTCGGACGAGAAAGGTTGTCCCCAAAATTTAATGAATGTTGCGCCAGCGACAAGAACACCGGCACCAAATATTGCGACAGTAACCCAGCGCCAGAAATTGGCTTGCGTTGCTTCGGTATTTGCAATTTGCTGATAGTTTCCGGTGACGCCAATATTACCGACGACTTGAACAAGGCGAGCAGCTTGATTGCGCTGATTCTCTAGGTAGTCAATTAGTGCATCGCTCTCAATTTTGGCGTTAGCCTCGAAAGACTTGAACTCCTTTTTCAGTTCAGTAAGGGCTGTTTCAAAGATGGTTGCTCGATCCGTTTCCTTCTGAGCAAAAAGCTGCTCAAGCTTCGCAACAGTGGCGGCGGCTTCAGCTCGTTCCTTGGCAGCCCCTTCAGTAAGCGCACCAAGCTGAACCACTTGTTCTTCGGTTTTGGTAGTAAGTTCTTGAAGCTTGCTGGCTAGATGATCTCGCTGTGCTACGAGCTGCCTAACGGATTCGCGTGATACAGTAGCTTGAGCTTCGAGCAAACTAGAGAGCGAGTCCTGAGACAGGCTCTGAAGCCTGTCTCTTGATCAGATCTTGATCCCCTGCGCCATCAGATCCTTGGCGGCAAGAAAGCCATCCAGTTTACTTT
>NZ_JAPCIQ010000020.1:0-62306 GCF_027707405.1 Aeromonas sp. QDB68
CAAGCAAGCAGGAAAGTGGGATCAAGAGACGATCGTCTCATTTTTCCTGTGTCAATACTGTTCCGGTGAATACTTACGCCATCAGGGCGTGCTGGCGGTGCTGATGATCGATGTGGACGAGTTCAAGTCCTACAACGATCACTTCGGCCATGGCAAGGGGGATCAGTGCCTGCAGCGGGTGGCGGCACTGCTGCAGGATACCGAGCGGCGGCGTACCAACCTGGTGGCCCGCTATGGGGGGGAGGAGTTTGTCATCCTGCTGTGTTCACCGCAGCCGGGAGAGGCGGAGCGGCTGGCGGAGCAGATCCACCACGGCCTTGACGCCTTGCAAATTCCCCATCCGGCTTCCCGGGTGGCGGCGACACTCACCGTCAGCATCGGGTTCAGCTATCTGGTCCCGTCATCGGACAAGGAGTGGCAAACCCTGACCGAGCAGGCGGATCAGGCACTCTATCACGCCAAATCACAAGGGCGGGCCTGTACCCTGGCCTATCGCTGACACCTGCGTGGGGGCTGCCTGCCCGGCATCAGATCCATGCTGATCTGTATACGTGCGGGCTTTCAGATCCACGCCGCCCTGTATAAATGAGGTGGCAAGCGTTTCTCGCCATCTGGCGCATGGCGATGCGCCCGCGCTCTGGCTAGAATGGGGGCCCATTTTTCACAGACAGATCCTGCACCATGACCCTATCCGGATTTCAAGGCCTGGTTTTCGACCTCGACGGCACTCTGGTGGACTCCATGCCCTTGCACCTGGCCGCCTGGGAGCACACCGCCCGCGAGTTTGGCTTTCGGTTCGACGCCGACTGGTTTTATGAGCTGGGAGGCATGCCCAGCCGCAAGATAGCCCTGCTGGTGGCCGAAGTGCAGCAGATCGCGCTGGATCCTCTGGTGGTGACACGCTGCAAGACCGAACACTATGTTGCCAACCTGCACAAGGCCACCCCCTTCCCGGCCATGCTGGATCTGGTGGAACGCTATCACGGCCGGATCCCCATGGGCATAGGGACAGGCTCTCCCCGTATCAATGCCGAAGCGGTGCTGCGCAACACAGGGCTGGATCGGTATTTCCCCGTGGTGGTCACCGCCGACGACGTGGACCTGCACAAACCCCATCCAGACACCTTCCTGCTGGTGGCGCGACGCCTGGGTGTCGAGCCCGGTCAATGTCTGGTGTTCGAGGATACGGGCATAGGCGCACAGGCCGGTGAAGCGGCCGGCATGCAGGTCTGCATGGTCAGAGAGGGAAAACCGGTCGGGTTGACCTACTGAGTAACGAAGACGAGCGGGTCAACAACCGGCTCGGGAGAGAAGCCCCACTCTCATACGGGACAGGCGAAACATGAGAGTGGGGAACAGGTGTCACTGGCTGACGCAGCGACACCGTCAGGATGGGCAGTGGCGAGATTTACTGCTCGCTGCCACCACCCTGGTTGTCGTCATAACGGCTGGGGGCGCCATGGGGGCGCGGCGCCATGGAAACCCGTGGCTTGCGGGCCCGCTGGATGCTGACGGCAGGACGGCCGGAGTGCATGGCAATGGTGGAAATCTTGGCCTTGTAGACCAGTTGCTGATTGCCATGGGCATCGGTCAACAGCACGCTGTACTGGTCAAAACCGCTGATGGTCCCCTCCAGCTTGATGCCGCTCACCAGGAAGATGGCGACCTGGCTACGGTTTTTGCGCAACCAGTTGAGGGCAGAATCTTGCCCGTTCCCGAGGGAGAAGGCCTGCTCGATAGTGGAGTAGCTTGGGGATTCAGTTGTCATAAATTATTGTCCCGCGGAAAAAAAGTGGCGTTTGATTGTGCTAAATGGTCACTGCCTTGTCAAAGTCATTCTCACACCCGGGCAGGATGGACAACGACAGGGCTGGTCGGCAGGGGCCGCTGCTGCAATAATTGGCGGCTCTGGCCCCGTGGCGGGCCTCATGCTGGGGTCTTATCTTGCATCCGGTTTCACACCAACATCCACCCACCTATACCCATGACGCGACCGCCTGCGAAGAGTGTGACCTGCTGGTGCCGGCCACCGAGCTGGCCGTGGGGGAGACGAGCAGTTGTCCGCGCTGCGGCCATACCCTGACTCGTCATCTGCCGGAGCAGGAGCGCAGGCCCATCGCCTATGGCTTTGCGGCCATCATCATGTTCGTGCTCTCCAACGCCTTTACCTTCATGTCGTTCTCGGCCAAGGGGGTGGGGCAGGAGATGACCTTCCTGCAGTGCATCACCACCCTGGTGGATCAAGGCTACCTGTTCCTCGGGGCCGTGCTGAGCATTACCCTGATCGGGTTGCCGCTGGTCTATATCGGCTCCATCATGCTGGTGCTGTGGCGCCTGGACAAGGATCTGCACAGCAAGGCCCTGCGCTCCCTTGGCCGCCTGCTGTGCCGGATCAAGCCCTGGCTGATGGTGGACGTCTTCCTCATCGGCGTGCTCATCTCTCTGGTGAAGCTGATGGGGATGGCCGACATCAAGATGGGGCTGTCGTTCTGGACCTTCGTTGGCTACACCCTGCTGCTCATCAAGATGATCTCCTCCCTGGATCGGATGTGGCTGTGGCAGCGACTGTTCGGTCCGACGGCGGCGAGGGAGCTGGATCCCGAGGAGAGCGCCCTGTCGTGCGGTCTGGTGGGCTGTCACATCTGCGGCGCCCTGAACGAGCAGGATGCCCATAGTTGCGTTCGCTGCGGGGATCACCTGCACAGCCGCAAGCCGGGTGGTCTGAACCGCACCTGGGCCCTGCTGATCACTTCGGTGATCCTCTATATCCCAGCCAACCTGTATCCCATCATGGACACCGTGTTCCTGGGGGATGACAGCCCCTCGACCATCATGGGCGGGGTGGTGCTGCTGTGGGCCATGGGCTCCTACCCCATTGCCGCCGTCATCTTCTTCGCGAGCGTGGTGGTGCCGCTGGTGAAGATCCTGGCGCTGCTGTGGCTCTGCTACGTGGTGCAGCGCGGCCAGGGGGCATCTCCCCTCGGCAAGCTCAAACTCTATCGCATGACCGAATTTGTGGGGCGCTGGTCGATGATCGACGTCTTCGTGGTGGCCATCCTGGCCGGTCTCATCCGGCTCGACAATCTGATGACCATCTACCCTGGCCCTGCGGCCGTCGCCTTTGCCGGGGTCGTACTGGTCACCATGGTGGCTGCCATGAGTTTTGATTCCCGCCTGATCTGGGATTTACAACAAGGAGAACGCGAACGTGAGTGAGCGTAAGACAAGGTGGAAACCGGGCTCTGATTTCATGAGTTCGGCTGCCGCTATCTGGATGGTGCCCTTGCTGGCCCTCTTCATCGGCGCCTGGATGCTGTTCCAGCACTGGTATTCACAAGGGCCGAGCTTCACCCTGACGGTGGCGACCGCCGAGGGCATAGTGGCGGGCAAGACGGTGATCCGTTCTCGTGAAGTGGAGGTGGGCCGTATCGAGACGGTGGAGCTCAGCGAGGACTATAGCCATGCCGTGCTCAAGGCTCGCCTGACCAATGCCGCCGCCGGCATGCTCAAGAAAGACAGCCAGTTCTGGGTGGTCAAGCCCAGGGTCGGGCGTGAGGGCGTTTCCGGTCTTGGCACCTTGCTCTCCGGTGCCTATATCGAGCTTTCTCCCGGCAAGAAGGGCAGGGCGCGAAGCGAATACGCCATGCTGGACAGGCCGCCCTTGGCATCCCTGGATGCCAGGGGATTGCGGCTATCCCTGTCCAGCCGGGATGCCAACGCGCTGGGCGCGGGTTCCCCCATCAGCTATCAGGGATTCACCATCGGTCAGGTCGAAGAGGCCAAATTCCTGCCCGAGAAGAGCGAGATGCAGTACCAGCTCTTCATCAACGCGCCTTATGACGTCCTGGTGAGCAGCAACTCCCGGTTCTGGTTGACGCCCGGCTTCGAGGTCTCCATGAGCAGCGAGGGGATGAAGGTGAAGATGGACTCGCTGGAGAGCCTGATCAACGGCGGCATCACCATGGGGCTGCCTCCCGGCTGGTTGCCGGGGGAGCCGGTGAAACAGAACGACGAGTTCGTGCTGTTCAAGGACGAGGAGAGCGTGCTGGCCGGTAGCCTGGATCAGTTCATCGACTATGTCTTCCTGTTCGACAATGACGTGGGCGGGCTGCATCCCGGCGCGGCGGTACAGTATCGCGGCATCCGGGTCGGTACCGTCATCTCGGCTCCCTATCTCATCGACGACAAGGGCGTCCAGCTATTCAAGAGCCGGCAGATCCCGGTGCTGGCGCGCATCGAGGTGCAGCGTCTCTCCCACCGTTATGCCAATGCGGAGAAGGAGCAGTGGCGGGCCCTGTTCAACAAGCAGTTCAAGGAAGGGCTGAGGGCTAGCCTCAAGACCGCCAGCCTGCTGACGGGGGGCAAGGTGATCGATCTGAACTTCTATCCGGATGCGCCTGTCTATCAGCCGCTCAAGATGGCGGGCTATCAGGTCTTCCCGACTGCCCAGGCCGGTCTGGATCAGATCGAACGCAAGGTGAACCTCATCCTCGACAAGTTCGTCGACATGGACATGGCCACCACCCTCACTCAGGTCAACAGCACCCTGATGACACTGGACAAGACGCTCAAGCATGTCAGTGCCGTGAGTGCGAATCTGGAGCAGTTTACCGGTCAGCAGTCGACCCAGCAGTTGCCGGCCTCCCTCAACCAGAGCCTCAAGCAGTTGCAGGAGACGTTGCAGACCTATGATGCCGGTTCCCAGACCAATCAGGAGCTGCGTCAGTCGGTGCAATCACTCAACCAGCTGATGAGTGAGTTGCAACCTCTGGTCCATTCACTGAACGAGCAGCCGAGTTCGCTGATCTTTGACCGCGCTCGTCCGCGGGATCCCGAGCCCAAGCGAGGAAAATGATGAAAAAACGGATGTTGACGCTGGCCTTGCTGGGCCTGCTGGCGGGATGTGGCAGTGCGCCGACGACGCTGCATTACTATTCGCTGGATGCTGACACGGCGCCGTCGAGTGTCACCACGGCGCAGCCGCAGCACCAGTTGGTGCTGCGCCCCGTCGCCCTGTCCGGTCAGCTTGACCGGATGAGCCTGGTCTATCAGCTGGAGGGCAAGGAGTTGCACTTTGCCGAGTACCATCGCTGGGCAGGTTCCCTCGATGCCCAGTTGAACCAGTTGACCCTCAATGGCCTCTCCAGCCGCTTGCCTGGCTGGGTGGTGCGTCAGGACGGGGCCCGCAAGGGGCCTGTGCTGAGCATCTCGGTCGAGCGTTTCCAGGGGCGGCACGACGGCCGCGCCCTGCTCAGCGGTCGCTGGCGCCTGCTGACGGAGGAGGGGGTCGTGTTGAGAGATGTTCCCTTCCAGCAGGAGCGGGTGCTGCCTGCCGATGGGTATGGCGCCCTGGTGAACGAGCTGGGACAGGGCTGGCAACTGTTGCTCGATCAGATTGCGGCGGATGTACGCACGCGCATCTGAGGAAGCATAAAAAAAGACGGGAGGCCATGGCCTCCCGTTTTGTTTGGGGTCGTCGTTATTGCTGTACTTCCGAGACGCCCTGTACCTTGACCTCTACCCGGCGATCCGGGGCCAGGCAGACGATCAGCTCGCGCTTGGATTTGCTGGTGCAGCTGTCGCCGGTGACGGGAGACTGCTTGCCACGCCCTTCCACATTGACCTTGCCGGCCGGCAGGCCCTTGCCAATCAGGTAATCGGCCACGGTCCGGGCACGCTGCTCGGACAACTTCTGGTTGTAGGCCTCGGAGCCGATGCGGTCGGTATAGCCGATGACGGTGGCCGACCCGTCTTTGGGCCTGGCCTCTTCAATCTGGCTGTAGAGGGTATCCAGCGCCTGCCCGGCCTGGGGCTTGAGGGTGGCCTTGTTGAAGTCAAACAGCACGTCCGAGCTCAAGGTGAACTGCTTGTCGACCATCACGGGCTCGGGCGCGGGGGCGGGAGCAGCGACCGGCAGAGCCGGTGCAACCTGACCGAAGCGATAGACGGCGGCCAGGGAGAGCAGGCCGTTGTCCATGCGTAGGCCGGTATCGTCACGGCTGCCATACGGGGTGCTGTACTGGTATTCGAGGCGGGCTGCCCAATTCAGGCTCAGGGCATACTCCGCACCGAGCGCGCCGACGAAGGTGAAGCGGCTGTCGTTTTCCAGCTGATCGCTGTCGGTCCAGCCATAGCCGCCCCCGACACGGCCGTAAAGGTCCAGATTGTCCGCAACCGGGAACCCCAGTTTCAGCGTGAGCTGGGCCAGCTGGGCTTGCACGGAGTCATTGAAGGCCGCGCCATTGCGGGTGCCGCTGTACTTGAGCTTGCCAAGGTAGTCATAACCCAGTTCGACACCCAGATTCTGGTTGATCTGGTAACCGGCGAAGGCACCGGCGCCGACTTCATCGTCGTCTTTGTCGGTGATGGCGATGGAATTGCTCTCATCGACACCGTAGAAGTTGGACCAACCCAGTTTGGCACCGCCATACCAGGTGTTGTCTTGTCCGGCTGCCTGGGCGTTGGCCGCAAGCAAGCCTGAAACCAGCAAGGTAATCAGTGTTTTGTTCATAGATGCCTCTGCAATCTTGTGTGTGGGGAGCGCGAATTCATGTCGCCTCGCCTCGTGGGTTGGGCCTGTGTTCGACCACAACACGTTTAAACGTAGCTCGCTTTTCTCGATCTACAAGCAACTGATATAAAACATATTGTGATATCCATCTGCATCATAGTGGAGACAGAAGACCGCCGGGGAACCGTGACTCGAATCTGTGATGGGTGTCATATGGATTGCTTGCCCTTGTCGGCAAGAGGGCCGGCTAGGCGCCGGCCCTGGCAGGATGGCCTCCGTTATCGAGGGAGGAATTCGTACTCCTGTTCGATGAAGGCGGCAGCCCGCTCGCTCAGGGCGGCGTGTACCACTGTGGTGGGGTGGACCTGGTCCCAGAACATCTTGCCTTCACAGTTCAGCTCGCCCGCACTGCGGCGCGCCATGGGCGTTGCGACGGCCTGAGCCAGCAGAGGGTTGCCGGCGATGGCAAGGCGCTCCTCGGGATTGAAGGGGGCCAGTCGACTGTCGGTGGCGGCGCTGCGGGAGGCGAACGGCTTCCACACATAGCCGCCGCCATAGCAGGCGTGTTCGGTGTCGCTCAGGCCGAAGTTCTGTGGCTCGCGCAGCATCTCGGCGAACTGCTTGTCGATCTCGAACAATTTCACCATGCCGGTGGGAGCCAACTGGCGTGCCAGATTCAGCAGCAGCTGGTTGTGGTAGGCGGAGACATGGCTGGCTACCTCGACCACTTTCTGGCTGCGGGCCGAGGGGTTCTGGCCCAGATCCGGCAGGTTGAACAGCAAGATCTGCTTGGCACCGTTCAATACCATGCGGTTGGCCGCATCGCTGATGGCGTCGCGCACCCGCTTGGCATCCTGCTCGGTGTTCCAGCCATAGGCCAGGTAGTCGTTGGCACCGACCCAGAGGATCACCAGATCGTCGGGCTTGAAGCCATCCTTTTGCAGGAACTGGGTCACCTCGTAGTCCAGGTTGTTGATGACCTGATACTTGGGGTTCCAGGAGATCTTGTTGTAGGCCACGGCAGTGGCGCCCCCTTCCGCCTCGTTGGCGATGGCGAGGCCCGGGAAGTGCTGGGTGAGCTGCTCCAGCCAGACCGGGCCGTTGGAGAAGCGGCCCTGATGGTAAGGCGGGCTGGAGGGGAGGTAACCGCGCATCTTGTCGTACATCTTGCCGGTATCGGAGAGGCTGTCGCCGAACATCACGATGCGGGAGAAGGGGGGACGTGTCTCGGCGGCATGGGCCGTGAGGGCGAAGAGACCCAATAAACACAAAAGCCATTTGTTCATGTAGCTGTTCTCATGGATGGGGCAGGGCGGGCCTGCGGGCTGTTCCTCGATGGCGGCGGGCTGGGAACCCGCATGGCCAGGTGAAAAGGTATCCACTCGAATACATTTTTGCAGCATGCCGTGGCCATTTAATCGCTTGCGATCACATCACTCCTCCCTGAATGGGGAGGCTTCACGTTTGTTTCACGCGCCCCCGGGCAAGATGCCCTCATACCGCAAAGACAGGAGCATGAAATGAACAACGCAAAAGCAATCGCCCTGGTGGCCCTGATGTCCGTCTCTTCTTTCGCCATGGCGGCCTACACCGGCCCCAAGGAGCAGAACAAGGTATCGGTCGCCCAGTTGAAAGACGTGGCCGATGATCAGTGGGTGACCCTGGAAGGCAAACTGGTCAAACACCTGGGTGGCGAAAACTACCTGTTCCGTGACGACAGCGGCGAGGTGGAAGTGGAGGTGGACGGTGACGTGTGGCGCGGTACCGAGGTGGGCCCTGACGATCTGATCCGCGTGCGCGGCGAGGTGGACCACAGCTGGAACAAGACCGAAGTCGAGGTGGAACACCTGGAGAAGGTGGGAGCAGCGCCCCTGAGCAAGGGCGGCTTTATCGCCAAGTAAGCTTTCTGGCCACAGTAAATGGGAAGGGCGCTCCGGGAGCGCCCTTCTTGCATGCCATCAGCCAGCCCGGCTTGCGACGGTTCGCTTGAACCCCTTCTCGGCCTGATTGACCTTGTAGAGATAGCGGCGAGCCTCTGCCTTGGGATGCTGTTCGGTCAGCACCTGATAGACGGCCTCGGGGGAGAGGCGGTTGATCATGCCGGGGGCCGCCTTGCGATCGTTGGAGAAGGTGTTGAGCACCCCTCCCGCACCACCGTTGTAGGCGGAGATAACCGCATAGCGGCGGGACTGGGGATCCTGGATATCCGCCAGATAGACGGTCTGCAGCAGGTGCAGGTAGGCGGTCCCCACATCGATGTTGTAGGCCGGATTGAACAGATCTTCCCTGGTCGGCTGGCCATCCTTGCCCTTGACCCTCACATAGACATCCCGCCCAGCGGTAGCCGGGATCACCTGCATCAGGCCATAGGCGTTGGCGTGGCTGACCGCATAGGGGTTGAAGCTGCTCTCGGTCTTGATCACCGCGTAGATGAGACTCTCGGCGACCCCGTACTTGCGGGAGGCATCGCGGATGATGCTGGCGTATTTGTAGCCGCGCCTGTCTTCGTGGTTGGCCACCATGGGAATGTCGATGAAGAAGATGTTGCGGATCCCGAGGGTGCGCTTCTTCATCGCGTTGGCGATCAGATAGTCGGCATAACGCTCTGCACGCCAGCTGGAGCGGATCGCTTGTCCCTGGTTGTCCAGCACCTGGCCATAGAGGAAGGGCTCGCCACCTGGCATGATCTCACGGTCCGAATAGAGGTCGACCTCTGCCGGATCATCCGGGGTCAGCAGGGTTTCGATGATGGCGCGACGCAGGTGGGCACGGGGATCCAGACCCGAGACGGTCTCCACCATGATGTGACCGCTGGAGAAATCGATGTGGGCGCGGCTCTTGTACTGATCCGTGTATTTGACGTAGTCAAACTTGCCCGCGAACAGCGCCTCGCGCCCCCATATCTCGTTCACGTTATGGGAGAGCGCACTGATCATGTGTTCAAAACCGCGCACGTCCTTGCCGTTGACCAGATCATCATCGCCACTCCCGCTGGTCTGCGGTGTGGATGAACAGGCAGAGAGAAACAGCAGGGCGCACAGCAGCCCAAAAAAACGACCCATAAGATCCTCAAACCGGGCGGTAGGGCCGCCCCTCACTGACTGGCCTGAGCCAGGATTGGTGTCACCCTGCGGCATATTGACGACTCAGGGGGACGCTGGCCCTTTGACTCGATTCCCGCTCACTGGCTGGGAGGGGTGTAGCCGTCGATCTGGACTTCACCCGCGTCGAACAGATAGCTGACCATCTCTTTTTCCAGCAACTGGCGGTGCTCGAGATTCATCATGTTCAGCTTCTTCTCGTTGATCAGCATGACCTGCTTCTTCTGCCACTCGGTCCAGGCTTCCTTGCTGATGTTGTCGAAGATCCGCTTGCCGAGTTCACCGGGGTAGAGTTGGAAATCGAGACCCGGCGCTTCTTTCTTCAGGCGCAGGCAAAATACGGTACGGCTCATGTTGACCTCTGTGGTTGCAAGTCTGGTTGTAAGTCCGGGTAGGCGAGCAGACGGGCCGTGGCCGCCGCCAATCCCACCTCGGCAGGATGGCGTAAGTTATACCAGAGTCGGGTATCCGCTTCCATGAGCAGGGGGGCGGGCGGAACAGCCATTTCGATCAGCAAAGGGCGGATATCGAGGTGGAAGTGGCTGAAAGTGTGACGAAATCCAGCGAGCTCCTGATAGGCGGCATCCTCCAGCCCCAACTCCCGCAGTCGTCCGGTCACCTCGGTGAGGGATTCCACCTGCGGGAAGCAGTAAAGCCCGCCCCAGATCCCTTGCGGCGGACGCTTCTCCAGCAGCAGCTGATCGCCGTGGCGGATGATCAGCATAATGCCGTTGCGTGCCGGAATGCTCTTCTTCGGCTTGCTGTGAGGGTAGGAGGTGGGGTTGCCCTGCGACAGCCCCTGGCAATCGGCCTGCACCGGGCAGCGCTCGCAGGCGGGCTTGCTGCGGGTGCAGACGGTGGCCCCCATGTCCATCATGGCCTGGTTGTACTGGGCCACCCCGACGCGCGGGGTGAGGCGTGTCGCCAGCTCCCAGAGATCGTGCTCGACCTGCTTCTGGCCCGGCCAGCCCGCCAGCGCCAGCCAGCGGGTGAGTACCCGCTTCACGTTGCCATCCAGGATGGCGTGGGGCTGGCCCAGAGAGAGGGAGAGCACGGCCCCGGCGGTGGAGCGACCGATGCCGGGCAGGGCCATCACCTCTTCCAGTTGTTCCGGAAAGAGGCCGCCGTGCAGATCGCGGATCTGCTGGGCAGCCTTGTGCAGGTTGCGGGCGCGCGCGTAGTAGCCAAGCCCGGTCCAGTGATGCAGCACCTCGTCGATGGGGGCGTTGGCCAGGGCCAGCACGTCGGGGAAGCGGGCCATGAACCGCTCGTAATAGGGGATGACAGTGGCAACCTGGGTCTGTTGCAGCATGATCTCGGAGACCCAGACCCGGTAGGGGGTCTTGTCCTGCTGCCAGGGCAGGGTCTTGCGGCCGTGGATCTGGTACCAGTCCAGAATGCGGGTGGCGAAAGTGGTGTTGTCTGAGTGGCTCACAGTGTGCTCATGTTCTGATGATAAGTCCGCCCGCCATCAGGAGGGCGATCCCCGACCCGGTGCATGGCAAAGGTCGAGTGTAGGTTATTGATTAAAAAGGGGAGCTCTCGGGCTCCCTCAGAATGGGCGGTGACCCTCCCGGGGGAGGGCCACTGGATGCCGGCAGATCAGCCGCGCCAGTCTTGCAGCGCCTTGAGGCTGGCATACTGGCCGCCGACCTGCAGGACGATGTAGTCCTGAGCGATGGCTGCCAGGATGACACCGGGGGCGATCTCATTGCCCTCGCGCCACTCCCGTCCATTGAGCACGACGGCCCGCTTGGCCGGGTCGGAGGAGTAGTTGTGGGTACCATAGGTCAGGGACGGTACCTGCTGTTTCAGGGCCGGGGCCAGGGCGCCGAGGGGGATGGCACTGGTCTGGACCTGAGCCTGGGGCGCACTCTCTTCCACCAGCGGCGTGTTGTTGAGGGCGGCCATCAGCCGTTCTGCCAGACTCTGTCCCCCCTGGTTTGCGGTAGTCGCAGCCGGGGTTGCGGCAGGTCTTGGAGCGACCACGGGCTCCGGCAGGGGGGGCGGCAGCGGCCGGGTGATCATGGGCCTGGGTTCGACCCGCACGAAGGGGGGAGTCACCACTTCCTTCACTTCGACCTGCTGTTCCACGGGTTTGAGGTGATAGAGGTGCCAGCCATAGTTGGCGGCGGCGCCCATCACCAGGGCCAGGGGCACCAGGGCCCACCAGATCCAGCGGCGGTTGGGCTCCTCTTCCTGGCTCACGGGCAGACCCATGAGCGGCATATGGGGGGTGAACTGGGGCTGGTCGGCCCGGCGCAGGGCCTTGAGCAGGGTGGACATCAGGAGGCCTCCTCGACCATGGGATCCGTCTCATCATCTGCCACGCTGTCGAGATCGACCGGCGTGCTGGCTCGCAGGGATCCATCCTCCAGCCTGGGCATGGGTTCGCCGGAGGCCACATTCAGCCTCAGCAGGGTGTTGCTGCCGGCGATGCCGTCCGGGGTCAGTCCCTGCTCGCGCTGGAACTGTTGCAGCTTGTTCTTGAGGGTGGCATCGAAGCGGCTCACCTTGCGATCGGGTTGCTGCATGGCGCGGCTAAGGGCGTTGTCCAGCCACTGCACCTGGGCAGCCCCTGCATTGCTCGCTATCAGGGGCACGTTGCCCCTGGGCATGCGCCAGAGCAGGGTGTAGCTGCCGCCCCAGGCGTCGGAGAGCCACTGCCTGTCCACCTGCCAGCTCTGGTTGCCGATGAGCAGGGAAGCCTTGTCCGCCCCCAGGCTGACCAGGGTGGCGTAATAGAGGCCGCCGGTCTCGTCGGTGAGACTGATGAGGGCCGGGTATTGCAGCGCCTGCAATTGCGCCAGGGAGGCTTCTCCCTCCTGGCAGCGCAGGCCCGCACGGGGGGCATTGTCGCAGGTTGCCTCCTCCAGCTCGGCCTGGTAGCCCCATACCTTGTAGAGATTCTGCATGGCGACGTCCGGCTCCAGCGCCTGATTGATGGCGCGGGTCAGCTGGGCTTGCTGCTCCGGCGTGTCATCCACCTTGACCGGTACCTCGACCTTGACCAGGGGGCGGGCTGGGAAGAATCCGAAGAATTGCCAGCCCCACCAGCCGGTGGCGACCAGCAGGGCGCCCACCAGGGCGACCGTGAGGCCGGATTGCCAGCTCCCCTCGTCGCGAATACCGCTCACCTCATACGCGGACTGGCTGATGTCCCCGTGCACTATCTTGTGGCTGCCACGGGCGAAGGCGGCGATGAGGGCGCGGTCGCAGATGAGGTTGATGAGGCGGGGAATGCCCCCGGAGAGGCGATGCAGGGTCTGGATGGCCCTGGGGGTGAAGATGGGCTGGACGCAGCCTGCCACCTGCAACCGGAAGCGGACATAGGCATCCACATCCTGGCGCGACAGCGGCAGCAGGTGATAGCGGGCGGTGATCCGCTGCGCCAGCTGGCGCAGCAGGGGCTGGCGCAGCATCTGTTGCAGCTCGGGCTGGCCGATGAGCACCACCTGCAGCAGTTTCTTCTCGTCTGTCTCCAGATTGGTGAGCAGTCGCAACTGCTCCAGCACGCCGGGCAGCAGGTGCTGGGCTTCATCCACCAGCACCACGCTGCGCTTGCCTGCCGCCAGATTCGCCAGCAGATGATCCCGGATAAGGTCGAACAATTGCTTGAGGCTGGCCTCTTCGCCGTAGGGCAACTGGAATTCGTCGCAGATGGCGGCCAGCAGATCCCGCTCGGTCAGAGAGGGATTGAGGATGTAGGCGATCTCGGTGTCGGCGGGCAATTGCTGCAGCAGACAGCGGGAGACGGTGGTCTTTCCCGTACCCACTTCCCCGGTCAGCAGCACGAAGCCACCACCGTCCTGCAACCCGTAGTTGAGGTGGGCGAGGGCCTCCCCGTGACGCTCGCTCATATAGAGGTATTTGGGGTTGGGCGAGATGGAGAACGGGGGCTCCGACAGACCGAAGAACTGTGTGTACATAAGGATCCATTCCATTGTTATGGGCGGCAGGTTAAAGCCTCCCAAAAGGGATGTCAAAGACCCGGATACCATAAGGGGAGCTGGCTCGAACCACGGGCTGACTCACCCAGGACGATGACGGAAAGCGGCCGCCCGGCCGAGTGATGACGAGCCCGGTGCGGTGGGGGCACATCGTCTCTCTTGGCCAAAAGCGGTATCATTGGGGCAAGTTTATCGAGGGAGAGTGCGCGTGCAGATTTATCTGGTAGGAGGGGCGGTACGGGATCGCCTGTTGGGACTGCCCCAGGGTGACAGGGATCACCTGGTGGTCGGCGCCACGGTGGAACAGATGCTGGGTCTCGGATTCACCCAGGTGGGCCGAGACTTTCCGGTCTTTCTTCACCCCAAAACCCAGCAGGAGTACGCCCTGGCGCGCACCGAGCGCAAGCAGGGGCAGGGTTACACCGGCTTCGTCTGCCATGCCGCCCCCGAGGTGACGCTGGAGCAGGATCTGCTGCGCCGGGATCTCACCATCAACGCCATCGCCGAAGATGAGGACGGGCAACTGCACGATCCCTACGGCGGCGTGCAGGATCTGGAGGCGCGGTTGCTGCGCCATGTCTCGCCGGCCTTTGCCGAGGATCCTCTGCGCATCCTGCGGGTGGCGCGCTTCGCCGCCCGTTTCCATGCCCAGGGGTTCGTGGTGGCCCCCGAGACGCTGGGGCTGATGCGCGAGATGACGGAGGCTGGAGAGCTGGCCCACCTGACCCCGGAGCGGGTCTGGAAGGAGCTGGAAAAAGTGCTGCTGGGGCCGACACCCCAGATCTTCTTCGAGGTGCTGCGCGAATGCGGCGCCCTCAAGGCGCTCTTCCCCGAGCTCGATGCCCTGTTCGGTGTGCCGGCCCCTGCCAGATGGCACCCGGAGATCGACACCGGCATCCACACCATGATGGTGCTGGCGCAGGCATGTCGTCTCTCCCCCGAACTGACCGTGCGCTTCGCGTCCCTCTGCCACGACTTTGGCAAGGGGCTGACCCCGCCCGCCTTCTGGCCGAGCCATCACGGCCATGGTCAGAAGGGGTTGCCGCTCATTCGCGATTTTTGCGAGCGCTTCCGGGTGCCGAACGAGTGTCGCGATCTGGCACTGCTGGTGAGCGACCTGCACACCCATATCCACATTGCCTTCGAGCTCAAGCCCGCGACCCTGCTCAAGGTATTCGACAAGGCCGATGCCTGGCGCAGACCGGAGCGCTTTGCCCAGCTGCTCGATGCCTGTCGCGCCGACTTCCACGGTCGTACCGGCTTCGAAGAGAAGGTCTACAGTCAGCCGGACTATGTCGCCGAGGCCCTGGAGGCGGCGCAGGCTGTGCCGGTCAAGGAGATAGTGGCGGCCGGCTTCAAAGGGGAGGCAATCCGCGAGCAGCTTGCCAAGCGGCGGCTCGATGCCATCAGCCGGGTGCGCGACGAGTGGACCTTTATCGAGGAGTAAACGCCGCAGCCGATCGACGCTCAATCGACGGCGTGATATGGGCGAAGCATAAAAAAGCCCGGGTCAATGACCCGGGCTTTTTGTCGTGCGGCGTGGGCTGCTCAGGAGAAGCAGGCCTGCAACACGTAGAAGATGGCGATGGCCAGGATGGCGCCCGCGGGCAGGGTGATGACCCAGGAGACCACGATGTTGCGCAGCACGCCCAGGTTCAGGGCCGCGATGCCCCGTGCCAGACCGACGCCCATGACGGCACCGACCAGGGTCTGGGTGGTGGAGATGGGCAGACCGGTGCCGGAGGCTATCACCACGGTGGCTGCGGTGGCCAGCTGGGCTGCGAAGCCACGGCTCGGGGTCAGGTGGGTGATGCCGGTGCCGACGGTCGCCATCACCTTCTCGCCCATGGTGGCCAGACCGATGACGATGCCGATGCCGCCAAGGGGCAGGATCCACCAGGCGATGTGGGAGCTGCCGCCGATCTCGCCGCCGGCCGCCACGATGGAGGCGACTGCAGAGAGTGGACCGATGGCGTTGGCCACGTCGTTGGAGCCGTGGGCGAAGGCCATGGCGCAGGCGGTGATGATCATCAGGATGCCGAACACCTTCTCCACGTTGGCGAAGTGCATCTTGCTGTCATCTTTCGGGTTGTACTGCTGGCCGCGGATATAGATCCAGCCGGCAAACGCCACCGCGATAGAGATGGCGACGGAGAGCAGCGCGCCTTCGCCATTGCTCAGGTGCAGACCGACGTGTGTCAGCCCTTTTTTGATGGTGACCAGGCAGATGACCAGGGACGTCAGGAACATGTAGAAGGGGACATAGCGCTTGGCGTTGTCCAGGGGATTGTCCGTGTTGAAGATGAGCTTCTGCACGCTGATGAACATGAAGTAGGCGATGATGCCCGAGATGGCCGGCGTGACTACCCAGGAGCCGACGATGCCGCCAAACTTGTTCCACTGTACCGCTTCCGGACCGATGCTCACCACGGCGAAGCCCACGATGGCGCCGATGATGGAGTGAGTGGTGGAGACGGGCCAGCCGAAATAGGAGGCCAGGATCAGCCACAGACCCGCAGCCAGCAGGGAGGCGATCATGCCGAGCACCAGCAGATCCGGCGTGTCGGCAAAGGCGTTGCTGTCGATGATGCCGCTGCGGATGGTGGCCGTCACTTCGCCACCGGCCAGATAGGCACCGGCAAATTCAAAGATCATGGCGATGATGATCGCCTGACGGATGGTCAGGGACTTGGTACCGACCGATGTGCCCATGGCGTTGGCGACGTCGTTCGCACCAATGCCCCAGGCCATCAAAAAGCCGAACAAGGCCGCCACGAGCACCAGGGTGGTGCCGTAATTCGCGATAATGTCCATTAGTAGTGTTTACCCAGTCAGTCGATTACGAACGAGCCAGCATCAATTCCAGACGGGCGCCAACGCGCTCTGCCTGATCAGCCAGGTCACCTACCCATTCGAGGATCTTGTAGAGGAACATAACGTCGATCGGATTGTATTTGTGCTCAACGGCTTGCAGCTGTTGGCGCAGCCCGATCTGCATGGTGTCAGTATCGTCCTCGATGAGATCCAGCTGGTGGATCATCTCGGCAACCATTTCAACTTCACGTCCTTTAAAGCCGGTTTCGAGCAGCTCATCGAGTTCTCCGATGGCTTTTTCGGCTTGGGCGGTCGCATCGATACAGCGTTTGAGATAGGCCATGAAATCGGCGCGCATCTCGGTGGGGAATTCCATCTTGCGGCCAAGCATGCGGCCGGAAATATCCTTGGCACGGTTGGCAATCTTGTCCTGCTGGGTCAAGAGCTCCAGCAGATCGGTACGGGCGACCGGCAGGAACAGGCCGCGGGGGAGTTTCAAGCGGATTTCGCGCTTGAGGATGTCCGCTTCTTTTTCCAGCTGGGCGATCTGTTGCCGGATCTTCTCGGCATCTTCCCAGCGGTCTTCGGCAACGGCATCAAAGAAGGGAATGAGCTGTTCGCAGCACACGTGAACCTTGACGATATGCTTCTGCAGCGGCTTGATGGGGGACTTGGCAAAAAGACCCAAAATAGTATTTACTGGCATGGCCAAACCTGTGTCGGTGAAAAAACACTCGATACGATTTTATGAGGGGCGCATGGTAACCGAACTGTGCCATCAATAAAACCGTGAATTAATCGTGAACTGTCGCTGGCATTATATCCTCGCGACCCTGAACATGCCCCCCAAAGTTGCCCGCCAGCCCGGAATGACTATGCAAACTGAGATCGAGATAAAGTTTTTCGTCACCAGCAATATTCAAGAATCCCTCTCCAACATTCTGAATTCACTAGAGATTATCTCTTCCAATCAAGCCGCTCTTGGCAACGTCTATTTCGACACGCCCGATCTGGGTTTGCGTGGGCTCGACATGGGGTTGCGCATTCGTCGCAGCGATGATTTTTCCGAGCAGACCATCAAGTGCCGGGGGCAGGTCGTGGGCGGATTGCACGCCAGACCCGAGTACAACGCCCCGGTGGAGGGCTCCATTCCGACCCTGTCTGCCTTTCCTGCCGATATCTGGCCGAGTCTGGTGGTGCGCGATGAACTCCAGAGCCGTCTGGTGGCCCAGTTCAGCACCGATTTCCTGCGCCTGCACTGGCTGATCGCATTCGGAGATGCCGAGATCGAGCTGGCCTGGGATCAGGGGGAGATTGCCGGTGCCCTGGGGCGTACCGGGATCGACGAGCTGGAGCTGGAGCTGAAATCCGGCGATGCCCGCGCCCTGTTCACCCTGGCGAGCAAGCTGGCGGCGCTGGGAGGATTGCGGCTGGGTGCCCAGTCCAAGGCGCAGCGCGGATACAGGTTGGCTGGGCTTGGCAAGCCACTGGCCGTGCAGCCCCTGCAAGGGATTGAGGGCAAAGATCAGAAGACCAGCATTACCCTGGGTATGCAGCACTGGCAGCATCATGAGCAGCTCTGGCTCGAGAGTGGCGATGCTGGCGAACAACAACGGGCGCTGCATGCCCTGCTTGAGGGGATATCCCTGGTTGCCGAGGCGGCAGGCACGCTGACGGTGCCCCCCTCCTGGCTGGCCGGCCTGCAGGCGCAACAGCGTCTGATGATGCAGGTGGCCGGGGATCGTGCATCACTGCATGCCCTCTTCCACCATGCCGACCTGGTGGGCCTGCAGCTGTCCATCGCGGCCTGGCTGCATCTGGGGGAGTGAATCTTAAGTGGTGCAGAGCGCAAAAAGGTGAGCTCGGGCTCACCTTTTTTATGGCAGTTGCACCTTGAGCGGCGCTATCAGTTCACCACGGCCACGTTGATGGTGCCGTTGCCCTGGGTCATGCGGACCCGGGCGCCAGGCACAAAGGTGGGGCTGGCCTTTTGTACCACCACGATGGATTCGCCGTTCTCTTTCTTGATCTCGAGCTCGACCCCGTCAACCTGGTTGAGTTTGTCCCCTGCCGCCTTGCCGGCCGCCGCACCCGCGATGGCGCCACCGGCCGCCGCGATGTCACTGCCACGACCGCCGCCTATGGTGCTGCCGAGCAGGCCGCCGACCACGGCGCCGCCAATGGTGCCGATCAGGGAGTTCTCATCGGCCTGGATCTTGACGGGGCGGGTGGAGAGGATGGTGCCATAGCTGACGGTCTGTACCTGCTTGGCGCGATCCTTGGTGTAGACATCGCCGGAGTAGACGTCGCTGTTGGCACAGCCGGTGATGGCGGTGGTGGCCGCCAGCAGGGTGACGAGAGCAATACGTTTGAACATGATGGGCCTCCTGGGCGGGCATCGGATTAATCTGGTGATGAATTGCACTTTACGCCAACCAGATTGCGCATTAAACCCGCAAAGTGTAACCAATTATGTGGCCGGAAGGCTCCCGTGCCGGTGGTGGATGGTCAGGTCAGGGCTTTTTCCAGCAGCAGGCGATCCTCGCCCGGCCCGAAGTAGCCTCTCTCTTCTGCCAACTGCTGATAACCCAGCCTGAAGTAGAGGCGCTGGGCCGGATTGGCGGGATCAACGGTCAGTCTGACCCGCTCAACTTCCAGTTTCAGCAGTCCCTGCTCCACCTGCAACATCATTTGCTCGGCCAGGCCGAAGCCGCGCGCTTCGGGGCGTACCGCGAGGGAGAGCAGCCAGCCCTGCGACCGATCCTGACCAAGCCCCCCGAGGGCATAGCCCAGCAGCCGGCCTTCCCGTTCCGCGACGACCAGCAGTTCGGGCCACAGATCCATGGCCTGGCGAAAGAAGAAACCGGGGTAGACATCCTCGCCGAAGACATCGGCATCTATCTGCCAGATGGCGTGCATGTCGGTATGGGTGGCAAGGCGCAATACGGGGGACGAGTGCATCGGGGCTCCTCTCATCGGGTCTCTGCTGCGGGGCAGCCAAAAAGGAGGCACAGGGTAGAAGGGGCGGGGAGTCGATGCAAGTGGGGGGGCGTTTGTGGCATGCCGCGGATAAAGAAACAGGGCCCGCAGGCCCTGTGTCATCAGAGGAGGCTGGTCGCCTGCTCCAGCCAGGCGAGATCCTCGCCCTCCAGCAGCGGGCTCAGACGGCGGTAGACCTCCGCATGGTATTCGTTGATCCAGCGGAACTCCGCCGGACTCAGCAGGCTGCGATCGATGAGGCGGATGTCGAACGGCACATAGGTCAGTCGCTCGAAGCCCAGCATCGGCAGCTCGCCACGGGCCTCCTGTTCGGTCACCACCACCAGGTTTTCACAGCGGATGCCGAAGGCATCTTCCCGGTAGTAGCCCGGCTCGTTGGAGAGCACCATGCCCGGCTGCAGGGCCACCAGGCTGCCCTTGGGGGCGATGCGCTGCGGGCCTTCGTGCACGCTGAGGAAGTGGCCGACGCCGTGGCCGGTGCCATGGTCGTAGTTGTAACCGGCCTGCCACAGGGGCATGCGGGCCAGCACGTCGAGCTGGATGCCGGCAGTGCCACGGGGGAAGCGGGCCTGATCCAGGGCAATATGACCCTGCAGTACCCGGGTAAACATGGCTCTGTGCTCGTCGGTTACCTCACCCACCTTGACGGTGCGGGTGATGTCGGTGGTGCCGTCCAGGTACTGGGCGCCGGAGTCCACCAGATAGATGCTGTCCTGGCCGAAGGCGCGCGGGGTACCGTTGGTGTGGCGGTAGTGGCACATGGCGGCGTTGGGGCCGAGTGCCGAGATGGTGTCGAAGCTCGGCTCCACATAGTGCTCCTGCTCGTGGCGGAAGGCTTCCAGCTGGTCGGCCAGGGTGCCTTCGTCCACACCGTCGAACTCGCCGCTGGCGATCAGGCGATCCAGCCAGGCCAGGAAGCGGGTGACGGCAACGCCGTCGCGCAGGTGGGCGGCACGCATGCCGGCCAGCTCCACGGGGTTCTTGCACGCCTTGGGCAGCATGGTGGGATCCTGGCCGGCCACCAGAATGGCGCCCGCCTCTTCCATCACGAGCTGGGTCCAGGCGTTGGCGGTGTTGGGGTCGGCCAGCACCTTCTGCTGATCCTCGCCGATGCGCTGCAACACGTCACCCAGCTTGTCGATGGGGTAGACGGAGACATCCTGCCCCACGTGCTGGCTGAAGGCGAAGCAGTCGATCTTGTCGGTATCGACGAAGAAATCCATGGTGGCGTTGGCGTAGAGCACCGCAAAGCCCAGCACCACCGGCAGGCGTTCCACGTCGCGACCACGCAGGTTGAGCAGCCAGTTGATGGGCTCGGCCTGGGTCAGCAACACCGCATCCAGCCCGCGCTTGCGCAGATCGCTGGCCAGCATTTCGCGCTTGGCCTGGCTGGACTGGCCCGCCAGCTCCTCGCTGTAGAGGATGACAGGGCTCTTGGTCGGAGCGGGACGATCGCTCCAGTGCAGATCGATGGGGTTCTCGTCGATGCGCACCAGCTCGATGCCGTGATCGGCCAGCACGGCGTTGGCGTTCTGATACCAGGCCAGGCTGTGCAGGCGGGCATCGAAGCCGACCCGGGAGCCTGAGGGCAACTGCTCCGCCAGCCACTGTACGTGGGGGTCTTCATTGAGGTGGAGAAACTCGAACAGCTCGGCCGGCGCCTGCATGCGCGCCTGCACGGTATAACGACCGTCGATGAACAGGGCCGCCCGATGCGCCATGATGATGGCGAGCCCGGCGGAGCCGTTGAAACCCGTTATCCAGTCCAGCCGCTCGGCATAGGCGGGAATGTACTCCCCCAGATGCTCGTCGTCGTGGGGAACGATGAAGGCGTCCAGCTCCAGCGTGGCCAGTGTGGCCCTGACCTGGGCGACGCGGGTTTCAATAATCTCGAAATGGTTCATGTCGTTATTGCCAGCTTGTGGTGATGTGAGTGTTCATTGATGGTGGCCGCTTGCCAGGATCTGTCTGATCGACTGGCCTGCCGCCTCGATGTGTTGCTTGAGCAGTACCACTGCTTCGTGCTTGCGCCGGGCGCGGCACAGTTCAAGGAGTCGGGCGTGCTCCCGCTCGGCCTTGTCCACGCCGCCCTGGGCGAACAGCAGTTCGAAACGCACATAGCGGTCGCAGCTCAGATTGATCTGGGCGATCAGTTCCAGTGCCTGGGGGCGATTGGCTGCCTGGTAGAGGGTGGCGTGAAAGCGGTGATTCAACTCGGCCCAGTGTTCGATCTGGGTGCCAGACTCCAGCGCCAGATCAAACTGGGCGAGGATGGCTTGCGCCTGGGCGAAGGTCTCCTCCGTCATCAGGTCGACGGCGTGGAACAGGGTATCGGCTTCGAGCAGTGCCCGCAAATAAAAGAGCTCCTCGATGGCTGAGGTATCCAGCATGGTCACCACGGCGCCGCGATGGGCCTCGAACTTCACCAGCCCCTGGGCTTCCAGTTGCATCAGGGCTTCCCGTACCGGAATACGGCTCACCGCCAGCTCCTTGGCGATGGCGTCCTGGCGCAGGGGGGCGCCCGCTGCAAACTCGCCACGCAATATCCGGCCGCGGAGGTTCTCCATCACCATCTGGGTTCGGGTCTTGTAAGGTGGGGTCATGCTGGGGTCACGGGCAGGTTGCAAAATTGTATATTGTATAAAGTTTGGCTGAATCTAACGCGCAAGGGCCGTCAAGGCAAGGCTTGGCGGGAGCCATATGCCGCGCATCGGCCAAAAAAATACCGGCCAGCAGGGCTGACCGGTACGGGATTGTGAGACGCGAGGCGCGTTTCTTACAACTGCGGGCCCGCCGCGACCAGGCGTTTGCCTTCGTCGTTGTCGGTGAAGCGCTCGAAGTTCTTGATGAAACGCCCGGCCAGATCGGCCGCCTTGGCATCCCACTCGGCCTGGTCGGCATAAGTGTCTCGCGGGTCCAGGATGGCGGGGTTGACGCCCGGCAGCTCGGTCGGCACTTCCAGATTGAACACCGGCAGTACCTTGGTCGGCGCCTTCTCGATGGAACCATCCAGGATGGCGTCGATGATGCCACGGGTATCCTTGATGGAGATCCGCTTGCCGGTGCCGTTCCAGCCGGTGTTGACCAGATAGGCTTCAGCCCCTGCCGCTTCCATCCGTTTCACCAGCTCCTGGCCGTACTTGGTCGGGTGCAGGCTGAGGAAAGCCGCGCCGAAGCAGGAGGAGAAGGTCGGGGTCGGCTCTGTGATGCCGCGCTCGGTACCGGCCAGCTTGGCGGTAAAGCCGGACAGGAAGTGGTACTTGGTCTGCTCCTTGGTCAGCTTGGCGACCGGGGGCAGCACACCGAAGGCGTCTGCGGTCAGGAAGATCACCTTGGTGGCGTGACCTGCCTTGGAGACCGGCTTGACGATGTTGTCGATGTGATAGATGGGGTAGGAGACCCGGGTATTCTCGGTGCGGGAACCGTCGTCGAAGTCGATGGTGCCATCGGCGGCCACGGTCACGTTCTCCAGCAGCGCATCGCGGCGGATGGCGTGGTAGATGTCCGGCTCGGCCTCTTCGGAGAGCTTGATGGTCTTGGCGTAGCAGCCCCCTTCGAAGTTGAACACGCCGTGATCATCCCAGCCGTGCTCGTCATCGCCGATCAGCTGACGCTTGGGATCGGTGGAGAGGGTGGTCTTGCCGGTGCCGGAGAGGCCGAAGAAGATGGCCACGTCCCCATCCTTGCCCACGTTGGCGGAGCAGTGCATGGAGGCGATGCCGCGCAGGGGCAGGAAGTAGTTCATCATGGAGAACATGCCCTTCTTCATCTCGCCACCGTACCAGGTGCCGCCGATGAGTTGCATCTTCTCGGTCATGTTGAAGGCGACGAAGTTCTCGGAGTTGAGACCCTGCTCCTTCCAGTTCGGGTTGGTGCACTTGGCACCGTTCATCACCACGAAGTCCGGTTTGAAGGCCTTCAGCTCCTCTTCGCTCGGGCGGATGAACATGTTCTTCACGAAGTGCGCCTGCCAGGCCACCTCGGTGATGATGCGCACCGCCAGGCGGGTGTCCGGGTTGGCGCCGCAGAAGCCGTCCACCACGAACAGACGCTTGCCGGAGAGCTGTTTGGTGACCAGCCCTTTCAGATGTGACCACACTTCCGGGGTAATCGCCTTGTTATCGTTTTTACCCTGGTCAGACCACCACACAGTATCCTGGGTAGTGGCATCTTTGACGATATATTTATCTTTAGGGGAGCGGCCGGTGAAGATGCCGGTGTTGACGTTGACGGCGCCAAGCTCGGTGACGACGCCACGCTCGAAGCCCTCAAGGTCTGAGCGGGTCTCTTCAGCGAAAAGCTGCTCATAGGAGGGGTTGCGAACGATTTCCTGGCTGTTTTTGATACCGTATTGGTCCAGCTTCAGTTGTTGGGCCAGGGTGGGTTCTACCACGATTGTCATTGTATTCTCCTGGGTTCAGAGGTGTGTAGGGTTCTATCTGACGTTCATGCTACCACCTAGGTGGTAGTTTTTAGCGATCGCCATCAAACTTTATAAAATAGGGTATTTTTTTGTTATTTAAGTTAAAGGCGGGTTTTGCCCGCCTTTGATTAGTGTAACTGGTTTGCATCATTACCGGGAGCCCTGCTGAACAGGGTTTCGATGTCTATCCCGTCGAATTCGTAGTGGGCGCCGCAGTAATCGCAGTGCATGTCGATCTTGCCGAGCTCCTGCACCATGGATACCGCTTCCTCCTTGTCTATCTGCAGCAAGGCCCCTTCGCAACGGGCGCGGGAGCAGGTGCAGCGGAACTCGATGGCCTGGGGATCGAACACCCGTACCTTGTCCTGGTGGTAGAGGCGGTAGAGGATCTCTTCCGCGTCCAGACCGAACAGCTCTTCGTCCTTGATGGTGGTGGTGAGCTGGACCAGATGGTCGAAATCTTCGCTGTGATCCTCGCTCTGGGCCGGCAGCTCCTGCAGCAGGATGCCCGCCGCACGGGGCTCGCCCTCGTGGTGGCCGGTGCGGATCCAGAGGCGGGTGGCCAGTTGTTCGGACTGGGCGAAGTAGTGCTCCAGACAGGCCGCCAGGGTGTCGGCCTCCAGGGCGATGATGCCCTGATAGCGCTCTCCCTGATCCGGAGTGATGGTGATGACCAGATGGCCGTTGCCGATCAGGCTTTGCAGCTTGCCGTCCGTCGGCAATTCCCCTTCATAGCGTGCCACGCCGCGCAATTGCTGGTTGTTGTCGCCGTTGATGACGGCCAGACGCACCGGACCATCCCCCTGCAGCTGCACCGTGATGGAGCCTTCGAACTTGAGGGTGGCGGTCAGCAGGCTGGTGGCAACCAGCAGCTCGCCCAGCAGGTGCTGCACCTGTACCGGGTAGTTCTGGGCGTCGATGATGTGGCGGTAGGTACGATCCAGCTGGACCAGCTCCCCACGCACTTCGTACTCTTCGAACAGATAGCGATACAGGAGGTCTTGGTTACTCATCATGGTTTCCTAGGATGTTCTTGGGGAAAAATAAACACATTGTTAAACAGGTGGTTAGGAACTAATTCCTCCACCTGTCGTCATAAAGGGGCCACAGACGCGGATTAGGATTGCTTGACCCGGATAAGCTGGCGTCGCTCCTGCTTGTCAGGTCGGCGCTCCGGGCTTGGGGCAAACTGGCTGTTGAAGCGGCGGGCTTCGCTGTTTTCGGCCCGTTTCTTCAGGCTGGCCTCTGTCTCTTCATAGAGTTGCTGGGCCAGCGGGGCGGATTTGCGCTGCTCGCTCACCTCGAGCACCCGCACCTCCCGCTCGTCCTGGCCTTGCCAGAATCGCACCAGGGCGCCGACCTCGACCGCCTTGCCCGGCTTGGTGCGCTGGCCGTTGTAGTGCACCTTGCCGCCGTCGATCTGATCCCGCGCCAGACTGCGGGTCTTGTAAAAGCGGGCGGCCCACAGCCACTTGTCGAGACGGACCTGAGTGCTGCTTTGTGCTGGATTCGACATGGATCGGCTCCGGGATGGCTGAAAAGGTGCCTGATTATACCAGAGGCGGGCCCCGGGATAGAAACAGGGGGCATCCGGGTGTGACGGAAACTGAATTTTCACCCCTTGGTCCCATCCGGTCGGTTGTCTCTGGGTCCATTGCCGTACACAATAGCCAACCGACTTGGATGCCAGACAATTTTGAGAAAGATGACGCTACCGTTCAGGGATGATTTGTTGACTTCCCTTCTGGCTCGCTGCAAGGCCATGCCACTTTCCCGTTTCAGCCAGCCCCTGTTCTGGCTTCTGCTGCTGTTGCTGGCCCAGCAGTGTGCCGTGCTCACCTGGCGCCTGTACGAACTGGCCCAGCCCGCACCCCTGACCCCCTGGCAACCCTCGGTCACCTCGGTGCAGGGGAGTGGTGGCGATCGCCTCGATCTTGGCAACCTCAGCCGCCTCTCTCTCTTTGGCAAGGCGCTGCAACCCCAGGCGGACAAGGCGGCAGAGACGGTGGCGGCGGATGCCCCGAAAACCCAGCTCAACGCCCAGCTCAACGGGGTGCTGGCAAGCTCGGATCCCGCCAAGTCCATCGCCATCATCGCCCACAACGGGACACAGAACTCTTACGGCATCGGGGACTACATCGACGGTACCCAGGCCAGGATCCGCCAGGTGTTTGCCGATCGGGTCATCATCGCCCGGGACGGCCGTGACGAGACCCTGATGCTGGACGGGGAGGAGTATGGCAAGCCCCTGCCCAAACCGGCCCGCCAGGAGGGGCTCTCCTCCGTGCGCAGCGAACTGCTGGGCAACCCGGGCAAGATCACCGATTACCTCAATATTTCTCCGGTCCGGGTGGACGGTCGCATGACCGGCTATCGCCTCAATCCGGGTCGCAATCCGGAACTGTTCAATCAACTCGGACTGGTCGCCAACGATCTGGCGGTCAGCATCAACGGCCTGGATCTGCGTGACAGCGCCCAGGCCATGCAGGCGATGCAGCAGGTGGCGGGCGCCACGGAAATGACCGTCACCGTCGAGCGGCAAGGACAGCTCTACGACGTCTATGTCGGCTTGTCAGAATAATGAATTGGAGTAGCACCAAGAATGACAAATAAAGGGAAGGGCTGGCGTCTGGCCACCATGGCGGCAGCCTTGATGATGGCCGGTTCTGCCTGGGCCACCGAGTATTCCGCCAGTTTCAAGAACGCCGACATCGAGGAGTTCATCAACACGGTCGGCAAGAACCTGAACAAAACCATCATCATAGAGCCATCGGTACGCGGCAAGATCAACGTGCGCAGCTATGACCTGCTCAACGAGGATCAGTACTACCAGTTCTTCCTGAGCGTGCTCGACGTTTACGGCTTTGCCGTGGTGCCCATGAACAACGGCGTGCTCAAGGTAGTGCGCTCCAAGGATGCCAAGACCTCGGCCATCCCCGTGGTGGATGACACCAACCCCGGCGTGGGTGACGAGATGGTGACCCGGGTGGTACCGGTGCGCAATGTCTCGGTCCGTGAACTGGCCCCCCTGCTGCGTCAGCTCAACGACAACGCCGGCGGCGGCAACGTGGTCCACTACGAGCCCTCCAACGTGCTGCTCATCACTGGCCGCGCCGCCGTCGTCAACCGCCTGGTGGAGGTGGTTCGCCGGGTGGACAAGGCGGGGGATCAGGACATGGACGTCATCAAGCTCAAGTTCGCCTCCGCCGGCGAGATGGTGCGGCTGGTGACCAACCTCAACAAGGATGGCAGCAATCAGGGGGCCAACGCCTCGCTGCTGCTCTCCCCCAAGGTGGTGGCCGACGAGCGCACCAACTCCGTGGTCATCAGCGGCGAGCCCAAGGCCCGTGCCCGCATCATCCAGATGGTGCGCCAGCTCGACCGGGATCTGCAGAGCCAGGGCAACACCCGGGTCTTCTACCTGAAATATGGCAAGGCCAAGGATCTGGTGGACGTCCTCAAGGGGGTCAGCTCCAGCATCGCCGCCGACAAGAAGGGCGGGGCGGCTGCCACGGCCACGGGCGGCGCCAGCATCGGCGGAGGCCAGCTCGCCATCTCCGCCGACGAGACCACCAATGCCCTGGTGATCACCGCCCAGCCGGACGTGATGGCCGAGCTGGAGCAGGTCATCGCCAAGCTCGACATTCGTCGTGCCCAGGTGCTGGTGGAGGCCATCATCGTCGAGATATCGGATGGTGACGGCATGAACCTCGGGGTGCAGTGGGCCAACACCAATGGCGGCGGCACCCAGTTCACCGACACCGGTCTGCCCATCGGCTCCCTGGCCATCGCCGCCAAGGATTACAAAGACAACGGCAACACCGACGGCCTGTCATCCCTGGCGGGCAGCTTCAGCGGCATGGCGGCAGGCTTCTATCACGGAGACTGGGCGGCGCTGGTGACGGCGCTCTCCACCAACAGCAAGAACGACATCCTCTCCACCCCGAGCATCGTCACCATGGACAACAAGGAGGCCTCCTTCAACGTCGGTCAGGAAGTGCCGGTGCAGAGCGGCTCCCAGAGCTCCACCACCAGCGATCAGGTGTTCAACACCATAGAGCGCAAGACGGTGGGGACCAAGCTGGTGGTGACGCCCCAGATCAACGAAGGAGATTCCGTGCTGCTCAACATCGAGCAGGAAGTCTCCAGCGTGGCACAGAAGCAGGCGACCGGGACCGCCAACCTGGGCCCCACCTTCGATACCCGTACCGTGAAGAACGCCGTGCTGGTCAAGAGCGGCGAGACAGTGGTGCTGGGCGGCCTGATGGACGAACAGACCCAGGAGCAGATCTCCAAGGTGCCCCTGCTCGGGGACATTCCGGTGCTGGGCTACCTGTTCCGTTCCTCCAAGACCTCCACCGCCAAGCGCAACCTGATGGTCTTCATCCGCCCGACCATATTGCGTGACGCCAATGTCTACTCCGGAGTCTCCAGCAACAAGTACACCCTGTTCAGGGCCGAACAGCTGAGCCGGGCTGCGGAAGAGGGCTATGCCACCTCGCCGGCTCGCCAGGTGCTGCCCGCCTATGGCCAGGACGTGATGATGTCCCCCGAGGTGCAGCAGCAGATCCAGAGAATGCAGGCCCAGCAGCAGGCGACCGCCACCGGCGTGCGCGCCCAGGTGCAGGAGCAGCCCTTCGTGCAGAGCAAGCCCTGATGGCCGCCTACCAGCTCGATGGCAGCGAGCTGCCGGCTCCCCTGCCGGAACTGCCGTTCGCGTTTGCCCGCAACTTCGGGGCCATCCTGACCGAGCGCCAGGGTGCCCCGGTGCTGCTCTGTCGTCAGGGGATCTCCCCCCAGACCCTGCTGGAGGTGCGACGGGTGGCGGGCTGTGCCTTCGCGGTGGAGCAGCTTGGCAACGACGAGTTCGAGACGCTCCTGATGGCCCACTATCAGCGTGACTCCTCCGAGGCGCGTCAGCTGATGGAGGATCTCGGCAACGAGATGGACTTCTTTGCCCTGGCCGAAGAGCTGCCCCAGAGCGAGGATCTGCTGGATGCCGACGACGACGCCCCCATCATTCGCCTCATCAATGCCATGTTGAGCGAGGCGATAAAAGAAGAGGCGTCCGACATCCACATCGAGACCTTCGAGCGGGCCCTGGTGATCCGTTTTCGCATCGATGGGGTGCTGCGGGAGATCCTGCGCCCCCATCGCAAGCTCGCCTCCCTGCTGGTGTCGCGCATCAAGGTCATGTCGCGCATGGACATCGCCGAGAAGCGGGTGCCCCAGGATGGCCGCATCTCACTGCGCATCGGCGGCCGGGCGGTGGATGTGCGGGTCTCCACCATGCCCTCCAGCTACGGCGAGCGGGTGGTATTGCGACTGCTCGACAAGAACAACGTGCGCCTCGAGCTCAAGCAGCTCGGCATGACACTGGCCAACCGCAACATCATCAGCGAACTCATTCGCAAGCCCCACGGCATCATCCTGGTGACGGGCCCGACCGGTTCGGGCAAGTCCACCACCCTTTATGCGGCCCTCTCGGAGATCAACTCCCGGGATCGCAACATCTTGACCGTCGAAGACCCCATCGAATATGACCTCGAAGGGGTGGGCCAGACCCAGGTCAACAGCAAGGTGGACATGACCTTCGCCCGGGGCCTGCGCGCCATTCTGCGTCAGGATCCGGACGTGGTGATGGTGGGGGAAATCCGTGACCTCGAGACCGCCCAGATCGCGGTGCAGGCATCCCTCACCGGCCACCTGGTGATGTCGACCCTGCACACCAACACCGCCATCGGCGCCATCACCCGGATGCGGGACATGGGGATCGAGCCCTTCCTGCTCTCCTCGTCGCTCCTGGCGGTACTGGCCCAGCGGCTGGTGCGCACCCTCTGCCCGGATTGCCGCGCACCGCACCCTGTCACCGAGCAGGAGCGTCTGGCCATGGGCATCGAGCTTGCGCCGGATCAGCAGATCTGGCGTCCGGTGGGCTGCGAGCAGTGCAACCACACCGGCTATCGCGGCCGGACCGGCATCCACGAGCTGGTGGTGGTGGACGAGGCGGTGCGCGAGGCGATCCACAGCGCCAGCGGCGAGCTCGCCATCGAGCGGCTGATCCGGGGTCACACCCCCAGCATCCGCCGCGACGGCATCGACAAGGTGCTCAAGGGGCAGACCAGCCTCGAAGAGGTGCTGCGCGTGACCCGGGAAGACTGAGATGGCGGCATTTGAATACAAGGCCCTCGACGGCAAGGGGCGCAACAAGAGCGGCGTGCTGGAAGGGGATTCCGCCCGCCAGGTGCGCCAGCTGCTGCGCGAGCAGGGGCTGACCCCCCTCGAGGTGAACGAGACCACCGAGAAGGCCAAGCGGGAGGCGAACCGCTTCGTGCTGTTTCGCCGTGGTGCCTCCACCGCAGAACTGGCCCTCATCACCCGCCAGCTGGCGACCCTGGTGGGGGCCGGTCTCACCATCGAAGAGGCCCTCAAGGCGGTCGCCGAGCAGTGCGAGAAGGCCCACCTGCGCAGCCTGGTGGCGACGGTGCGCAGCAAGGTGGTGGAGGGGTATTCCCTGGCCGACTCGCTGGGGGCCTTCCCCCATGTGTTCGACCAGCTGTTCCGCTCCATGGTGGCGGCCGGCGAGAAGTCCGGTCACCTGGAGAAGGTGCTCAACCGTCTCGCCGATTACACCGAGCAGCGCCAGCACATGCGCACCAAGCTGCTGCAGGCGATGATCTATCCCATCGTCCTCACCCTGGTGGCGGTGGGGGTCATCTCCATACTGCTCACCGCCGTGGTGCCCAAGGTGGTGGCCCAGTTCGAACACATGGGCCAGCAACTGCCGGGTACCACCCGTTTCCTCATCGGCACCAGCGAGCTGTTGCAGCACTACGGCCTCTGGTTCCTGCTGCTCCTTGGCATTGGCGGCCTGATCTGGCGCTGGTGGCTGACCGACGACAAGCGTCGCCGTCGCTGGCACCAGGTGATACTGCGCCTGCCGGTGATCGGTCGGGTCAGCCGCGGTCTCAACACCGCCCGCTTTGCCCGCACCCTGAGCATCCTCAACGCCAGCGCCGTGCCCCTGCTGGAGGGAATGAAGATCGCCGGCGAAGTGCTCTCCAACGACTATGCCCGCATGCGCATCGGTGAGGCCACCGAGCGGGTGCGGGAGGGGACCAGCCTGCGCAAGTCGCTGGATGAAACTCGAATTTTTCCGCCCATGATGCTGCACATGATCGCCTCGGGCGAGCAGAGCGGCGAGCTCGACAGCATGCTGGAGCGGGCGGCGGACAACCAGGACAGGGAGTTCGAAACCCAGGTGAACATCGCCCTCGGGGTGTTCGAGCCCATGCTGGTGGTCTCCATGGCCGGGGTGGTGCTGTTTATCGTGATGTCGATCCTGCAGCCGATCCTGGAGCTCAACAACATGGTGAATCTGTGAGGGTCGGGTGCCCGAATAGGCTTCGCCATTCGAACCTGCAAATTCAATCGAACGATCGTGGTTTAACAGTTAATCGTTGATGGCTCATGCCATCTCATTTCGTTAGGGAGTCAGTCATGCAAAAGCGTCGTCAATCGGGTTTTACCCTGCTGGAAGTGATGGTGGTCATCGTGATCCTGGGGATCCTGGCCAGCCTGGTGGTGCCCAACCTGATGGGCAACAAGGAGAAGGCGGATCAGCAAAAAGCGGTCTCCGACATAGTGGCGCTGGAAAACGCCCTCGACATGTACAAGCTGGACAACAACCGCTACCCCACCACCGAGCAGGGGCTGGACGCCCTGGTCAACAAGCCGACCGCATCCCCTGAGCCGCGCAGCTACCGTGAAGGGGGCTACATCAAGCGCCTGCCGCAGGATCCCTGGGGCAACCAGTACCAGCTGCTGAGCCCGGGCCAGTTCGGCAAGATCGACATCTTCTCCATGGGGATGGACGGCGAAGCCGGGACCGATGACGACATCGGCAACTGGAACCTGAAGGACTTCCAATAAGTGATTCCGCCGCGTCGTGCTCACCGGGCCACCCCGGGGCTGCCTGCATGAAGGTGGCCTCTTCGGCCCGTCACCAGGCCGGTTTTACCCTGCTGGAGGTGTTGCTGGTCGCCATGTTGATGGGACTGGTGGCGACCGCCGTCACCCTCAGCATGGGGGGAGCCAGGGGGGATCGGGAGCTCGACAAGCAGGCGCGCCGCTTCATGGCGACCCTGCAGCAGGCCCAGGAGTATTCGGTGATGGATGGCAGGCTGCTGGGGCTGCGGGTCGAGGAGAACGGCTGGCAGTTTATGTCCCGGGATCCCAAGGATCGCAAGTGGCGCGCACTGACCGGTGACAAGTTGCTGGGGCCGGTGACGTTGCCGGAGGGGATGACCCTGGCGGCGGAGCTGGAAGGTTTCAACTGGCGTACTGCGTCGGACGAACGCCAGGAGCAGGGTCGGGACGAGCGTGAGCAGACACCCCAGATCCTGGTCTTTCCGGGGGGAGAGCTCTCTCCCTTCGTGCTGACCCTGAGCCAGCAGGACGAGGATCTGCATTACCTGCGCACCGTCAGAGGGGACGAGTTCGGTCGTCTCTCCCTGTTGCAGGATGAAGAGGAAGAAGAGTGAGGAGCGCCAGGCCCGCAGGGGGCGTTCTAGCGCGTCGCACCGCTCTATCGGGCGGCCCCGCCCGGGTACGCGGCATGACGCTGCTGGAGGTGATGGTGGCCCTGGCGGTGTTTGCCATCGCCGGGCTGGCGGTGATGAAGACCGCGAGCGAACACCTGGCCGGCCTCAATTATCTGGAGCAGAAGACCCTGGCGACCTGGGTGGTGGAGAATCAGCTGGTGCAGCAGAAGCTCGAAGGCAAGTGGCCGGGAGACAGCTGGGTGGAAGGGGACGAGGAGATGGCCGGGCAGACCTGGTACTGGCGCTATCGCGGCGTCGCCACGGCGGACAGCAACTTCAGGGCGCTGGACATGGAAGTGCGCACCGCGCCCAAGGCTGACAGCCCGGTGGCCATGATCCGGACCTATCTCAGCCGATGAACATTCATCAACGTGCGTCCATGATCCGGAGCCGGTGTCAGCCGATGATCCAGAGCAACCCCCGCCCATCGCGCCACCGCGGCTTTACCCTGCTTGAGATGCTGGTGGCCATTGCCATCTTCGCCACCCTGAGCCTGGGTGCCTATCAGGTGCTGCAAGGGGTGCTGACCAGCGACGAGGTGGCCAAGCGCAAGGAGGCCCGCCTCTCGGAACTGCAGCTCGCCTTCAGCCTGCTGGAGCGGGACGTCACCCAGATGGTGCCGCGCAGCGGTCGCATCGACGGCGAAAACAACAAGGTGCTGCTGGCGGCGTCCCGCTTCGGCCAGCAGAGCGACGACTGGGGCATGGCCTTCATTCGCGGCGGCTGGCTCAATCCGGACGGCATACTGCCGCGCTCCGGCCTGCAACGAGTGGGTTGGCGTCTCAAGGGGCAGACCCTGGAGCGGTTGAGCTACCTCTATCCGGATCCGGCCATTGGCACCGAGCCGCGCATTCAGCCCGTGCTGATCGGCGTGACAGCGCTGCGCCTCTATTTCTACGACAAGGGACAGTGGAAGGAGGAGTGGACCCAGCGCGACCTGCTGCCCTACGGGCTGGCGGTGGAGCTGGAGCTTGAAGACTACGGCACCATCCGTCGCCAGTTCCTGATCGGTGCTGGTGGCCAGAGGGCAGAGAATGGTAACTGATCGTCGTTTTCCCCTGTCCGTCACGGAGGATGACGGCACTATTCGACGTCGCCAGTTCCTGATCGGCGCTGGCGGTCAGAGGGCGGACAATGGCAATTAAGCGACCCCGCCCTCCTTTGGCCCCCGGCAGACAGCGGGGCATGGCCCTGCTGGTGGTGCTGCTCATCCTCGCGGTGATGGTGATCGTCGCCAGCAACATGAGTGGCCGCCTGCAACTGGAGCTGCGCCGCACCGCCAACCTCACCCTGGGCAAGCAGGCCTGGTGGTATGCCATGTCGGCGGAGGCCCTGGTGATCAAGGTGCTGAACCAGGACTTCAAGGACGACCCGGATCGGGTGAGTCTGGGACAGAACTGGGCGCGGGAGGACGGGGTCTTCCCGGTGGAGGATGGCACTCTCTCGGGCCGGGTGCGGGATCTGCAATCCTGCTTCAACCTCAACAGCCTGAGCGTGCCCCTCAAGGAGGGGGAGAACGGCGACGATCTCGAGGCCCAGCCTTACCAGTTCAAGGTGTTCCGGGCCCTGCTCGCCCAGCTCGAGGTGGATGATTACGAAGCGGTGCAGCTGACGGACGCCATCCGCGACTGGACCGACAAGGATACCCAGCTGGTCTCGAGCAACGGGGCCGAGGATGCCTACTACGAGGGACTCAATCCCCCCTACCTGGTGGCTAACCAGCGGATGCTGGGCACCGACGAATTGCGGGCGGTGCGCGGGGTGAGCGCCAGCCTGTACGCCCGGTTGGCCCCCTATGTGTGCTCCCTGCCCAATGACAAGCTGGTGGTGAACATCAACACCATCCGGCCGGAGCAGGCGGCCCTGCTGGTGGGGCTCTACCAGGGGAAGATCGGGCTGGACGATGCCAAGCGGGTGCTGACCAGCCGCCCCAAGAAGGGGTGGAAGAACAAGCAGGAGATGACGGAGCAGTTGCAGGTTCAGCCGGGTGCCATCACCGGGCTGGATGGCGCCCTGGACATCAAGAGCAGCTTCTTCGAGGCCCGCCTGCTGGCGGAGGTGGGGGAGACCCGCGCCAGGCTTGAGACCGTCTTCCAGCGTGGCAAGGACAACAAGCTGGTGATGCTGCGTCGCCTGAGCGGCGGCGCCGAATAACAAGGGGGCGTGGGGCGGTTCAGCCGACCTGCGCATCCCCCGATTGGACTGCAACCCATGGCTGTGCGCCCGCCCCCTGAGGGAGGAGCGGGCATGGCAGGAGAGACATTAGTGAGCGAGAGTCTGGTCATCCGTCTGGGGACCAATGCGCAGCAGCCAGTGCACTGGCTGGTCTGGTCGGCGCAGGAGCAGGAGATCATCGCCTCCGGCATCCTGGCCTCGGCGCACGCCCTCGGCGAGCTGCAGGAGCGTGCCGGTGGTCGCCCCGTGGTGACCCTGGTGCCCGGCAGCGATCTTATCTTCCGGCGGGTCAATCTGCCGGGCAAATACAGCCGCCAGAGTGCGGCGGCCCTGCCCTATCTGCTGGAGGAGCAGATCGCCTCAGACGTGGACGATCTGCACCTGGTGGTGCTCGGCCATCAGGGCCGCGAGGTGGATCTGATGGCGGTGGACAAGGGGAAGATGCACTCCTGGCTCGGCTGGCTGGAGCAGGCAGGGCTCAAGACCCTGCACCTGCTGCCCGACGTGCTGGCGCTGCCGCTTGCCGCCGATGGCTGGTCAGCCCTGCAACTGGGGGAGGAGTGGCTGGTCCGCCAGGGCCCCCGTCAGGGCATAGTGGCGGAGGAATCCCTGCTGGCCATGCTGCTGGCAGCGCAGACCGAACCCGTCACCCTTCACTGCCATACTCCCATCCCCGCCATGGCGGCGGGGAACTGGCAGGGGGCTGACCCGGAACTGCCCATGCTGTTGCTGGCGAAAGGGGCGCTGACCTGCCAGGCCAACCTGCTGCAGGGGCCCTATCGTCCCCAGACCGAATACGCCCGCTACTGGTTGCAGTGGCGCAAGGTGGCGGTGCTGGCAGGCGTATTGTTGCTGGTGGCCCTGGTGCAGCGCGGTGTGCATCTGCACCAGCTGACGGAACAGGACAAGGCCCTCAAGGCGGAGATCCGGCAGGTCTACACCCGGATCTTCCCGGGGGAGACGCGTATCGTCAACGTGCGCAGCCAGATGACCCAGCACCTCCAGCAGTTGGGGCAGGCTCCCCAGGATGGCGTTCTGTTGCTCCTGACCGAGCTGGCCCCGGTGTTTGCCGAGGTGCCCGGCCTCAAGCCCGAGGTGCTGCGCTTCGATGCAGCCCGGGGCGAGCTGAGGTTGCAGGTGACGGCCCCCGGCTTCACCGAGATCGAACGTTTCCGCGAGCTGGCGGGCAAGCGCTTCGAGGTGCAGCAGGGTGAGGTGCGAAGCACCGAAGGCAAGGTCGAAGGGGCGCTGGTGCTCAAGGGGAGGTCGTCATGATGGACAAACTGCAGAGCTGGTGGCGCGGCATCAGTGCCCGCGAGCAGCGGCTGGTGGCGGTGGGGGGCAGCGTGCTGCTCATCGGGCTCTTCTACTGGGCGATCTGGCAGCCGGTGGCAAATCGCATTGCCGAGCGCGAGCGGCAGGTGGTGAACCAGCAGCAGACCCTGGCCTGGCTCAAGGAGAAGGGACAGGAGGTGCTGGCGATGCAGGGGGGACAGGGGCGCCAGATCGATACTGGCGGTACCCTGGATGGCGTGGTGAACCGCACTGCCTTCAACCAGAAGATCAAGATCGCCCGCTTGCAGCCCCAGGGTCAGGAGCTGCAGGTATGGATAGACACGGTGCCGTTCGATGATCTGCTGATCTGGCTTGCGACCCTCTCGGATCAATACGGCGTCCAGGTGCAGATCATCGAGCTGGCCCGCGAGGGGCTGGCCCCCGGGCTGGTCAAGGTCAGACGTTTGCAGTTGAGTCGTTCCCAATGAAGCGAAAAATAGTGATCGCCAGTCTCTTCCTGCTGGCCTATCTCGGTTTCCTGCTGGCCCAGTTGCCTGCATCCCTGGTGGTGCGCCATCTGCCGCTGCCCCCCAATCTGGTGCGGCTGGAGGGGGTGAGCGGCACCCTCTGGAGCGGTCAGGCCGCTCGGGTGCAATATGCCAGCGAGTCCCTCACCCAGTTGCGCTGGGATCTCGATGGCTGGTCCCTGCTGCGGCTGGCGCCCGAGGTGTCGGTGCGCTTTGGCGAGCGCAGCGGACTCAACGGGCAGGGGATCCTGGGTTGGAACGGTGCTGCTTTCGGGCGCGACATCACCCTGAATGCACCGGCCCCCTGGGTGCTGGAGCGGGTGCCGATGAGACCTCCCTTCCCGCTGACGGCGGTGGGTCAGTTGCAGCTCAAGATCGACCAGTTTGCCCAGGGCAATCCCTGGTGCGACAACCTTTACGGGGATCTTCACTGGTATGACGCACAGGCGGACACCCCGGCGGGCAAGCTGGCCCTGGGGGATCCCGAGATCACGCTCACCTGTCTCGACTCCCGGCTGGTGGCCGAGATCAAGCAGGGCTCGGAGGCGGTGCAGGTGCTGGGCAAGCTGGAGTTGCAGGCCAATCGCCAGTACCTGTTCCAGGGCACCCTGAAACCGGGTCCCGAGCTGCTGGACCAGATGAAACAGGGGCTCCCCTTCCTCGGCCAGCCCGATGGGCAGGGGCGCTTCCCGCTGCGTTATCAGGGCCGCATCTGACGGCGTTGCCCATGGTTTGAACCACCCCGCCCCGGCGGGGTGGTGTCGTTATGGGGGCGCGCCGGCTGGCGCCGTGATGAGGTGATTGAGGAAGAAGCTGAACAGCTCGGCCCGGGAGTGCAGGTTCAACTTGGCGTAGAGATGCTTGCGGTGATTCTTCACCGTGCCGCAGCCGATGCCGAGCGCACCGGCAATGGCCTCGGTATCCAGCCCCTGCAACAGCAAACCCGCCACCTGGCGCTCCCGCCGGGTTAGCTGATCTCCCCCCACACTGGCGATAGCCTGCTCCACGGCTCCCTTGAGGTCAGTGCCATCTGACCTGGCCGGGCTGCGGGCCAGGCGGGGTGTCTCTTCCCGCCAGTGCTGGCGACACAGGGAGTGGACCAGCGGGAACAGTGCCTCCAGCCTGGTCAGCTCGTCACGGCTGAGGGAGCTGCGCTTGTCGAGGCGGCCCAGAAACAGCATCAGGGTGAGGCCGCCGCGCACCGGCAGGATCAGCCCCACCTCCTCCTGCCAGCCGGTGGCCTGATAGAAGTGGTGGCGATACTCGGGGTCGAGCCGCCCCCGCGACACCTGCGCCAGGGTCCAGACCCCGGCACCCAGCCCCTGCTCCAGCGCCTGCATGAAGGGATCCTGACTGAAGTGGCGTGTGAGGTAGCGGTCGAATAATAGGGCCCGCTGATGATGCAGGTTGTCGTAGAGGTAGACGGGGCGCAGCCCCACCCCGAGCAGCAGGGCACAGTCGAACGCCACCTGTTGCTGGATGAGGCGCACCAGGGCTGCTGGGAAGCCGCTGCCGTGCAGGGCATCGACGGCGGCGGTCAGGCTCAGGGTATCCGTGGCAGGAGACGGGGGCATGGCGATGGGCTCCGGGTCAGGGAATGGTTTCCCCACGATGGCAGGATGCTAGCACGGGAGTGGCAAAACTGTCCCCTGGGGGACATATCTGCCAGCACCGCAAACGGCGAGGATGGCCCTCTTTCTCTTGCTGTTGGAGCCCCCCATGACAAATCCTCACCTGCTCGATGAGCTGACCCAGCGCGGCCTGGTGGCCCAGAATTCCGACCCGGTGGCGCTGGCCGACCATCTTGCCACCCCGCGCACCGTCTATTGCGGTTTCGATCCCACTGCCGGCAGCCTGCATATCGGCCACCTGGTGCCACTGCTGATGCTGCGCCGCTTCCAGCTGGCGGGCCACACCCCGGTGGCCCTGGTGGGCGGGGCCACCGGCCTTATCGGCGATCCCAGCTTCAAGGCAAGCGAGCGCACCCTCAACAGCGCCGAGACGGTGCAGGGCTGGGTCGCCAGCCTGTCGGCCCAGATAAGCGCCCTGCTGCCGGCGAGCGACGGGCTGGCGGCGCCGCTGCTGGTCAACAACGCCGACTGGATGGGGCAGATGTCCGCCCTCGATTTTCTGCGGGACATCGGCAAGCACTTCTCGGTCAACGCCATGCTGGCCCGCGAATCGGTGCGCCAGCGCCTGGCCCGTCCGGATCAGGGCATCTCGTTCACCGAGTTCTCCTACACCCTGCTGCAATCCCAGGACTTCGCCGTGCTCAACCAACGCCTCGGCTGCACCCTGCAGATCGGCGGCAACGACCAGTGGGGCAACATCACCAGCGGCATGGACCTCACTAGGCGGCTGCATCAGACACAGGTCTATGGCATGACGCTGCCGCTCATCACCAAGGCCGATGGCACCAAGTTCGGCAAGACCGAGGGGGGCGCTATCTGGCTCGACCCGGCGCTCACCTCACCTTACGCCTTCTACCAGTTCTGGCTCGGTACCGCAGACGAGGATGTCTACCGCTTCCTGCGCTACTACAGCTTTATGCCGCTGGCCGAGATTGAGACGCTGGAGGCGGAGGATGCGAAGCGGCAGGGGCGCAAGCTGGCCCAGCAGGTGCTGGCGGACGAGCTGACCGAACTGGTACACGGCAAGGGGGCGCTGGCGGCGGCGCAGCGCATCAGCGAATCGTTGTTCAGTGGCGAGGTAGCCCGCCTTGGGGAGAGCGATCTGGCCCAGCTGGCGCAAGATGGCATGCCAAGCAGCTGCATCGAGGGGGAAACGGATCTGGTGACCCTGCTGGTGGAGTGCGGCCTGGCCAACTCGAAGCGGATCGCCCGCGAGCTGCTGGCGGCGGGAGCCGTCAGCGTCAACGGTGCGATCCGCCGGGATGAGCCGCTCACCGCCGACGATCGGCTGTTCGGCCGCTACCTGCTGCTGCGCCGGGGCAAGAAGCAGTACCACCTGGTGATCTGCTCATGAAGGGGTGAGCGCCTCGATGACGTAGTCGAGGAAGTGGCCGACCAGGGCCGACTCGGCCCGGCGCTGGGTATAGAGGGCGTAGAAATGGGCCCCCTTGGGGCGATAGTCCGGCAGCACTTCGCGCACCACCCCCTCGGCCAGCTCGGCCGCCACCAGGTAGCGCGGCAGGCGGGCTATCCCCAGTCCCTGGCGCATCCCCTGGTGAATCGCCTTCTTGCTGCTGAAGGCCAGTTCGCCCGCTACCTCGAGAGGGATCTCGCGCCCCTGGGCAAGCAGGGGCCAGCACTCGTGGCGGCCGTACTCCTGGCTGCGGGTGATGAGACTGTGCTGGTGCAGATCCTGCGGTGTGGTGAGGGGCGGGTGGCGGTCCAGGTAGTCGGCGCTGGCGCAGAGCACCAGATCGTCCACCGCGATGGGGCGCGCCAGGTAGGGCTGGGTGCCGAGCTCAGTGCTGCGAAACGCCACGTGCAGATTGTCGCGCAGCAGGTCGGCCGGGGTATTGCTGAAGTCGGCGATGATCCGAACCTCCGGGTGGTCGGCGCGAAAGCGCAGCAGCACCGGAGTCAGCACCACTTCTCCCCAGAGATCCGGCGCCGTGATGCGCAGCTCCCCGCACAGTGCCGAGCGGCGGCGCTGCAGGCCGTCCAGCAACTGCTCGTGCAGGGCGATCATCTGGTCAGCCTGGCGGTAGGCGAGCTCTCCTGCGTCGGTCAGTTGCACCCGGCGGGTGGTGCGGCTCAGGAGCACGCTGCCGAGGCTCTGCTCCAGGTGGCGCAGATCCTTTGACGCCTTGCTCGGGGTGATGCCGAGCTGGGCCGCCGCCGCGGCGAAGGATCCACAGCGGACGATGGCGACCAGCAGGCGCATCAGGTAGAGGGTGTCGAGCTTGTGGTGACTCATGAGGGGTGGCCTATTGTGTCTTGCTGGGAATGAATGTCTTGCTTGTGTGCCTGATTATATCCTCCTGGCCTGGGTTTATAGTGGCCGCCATGCCATTGCGATCCCGGGAGAGGACGATGAACAAGACATTGGGCGACAGCTTCCACTTCGAGCGAGCCGGATTGCGGCTCAAGAACCGGGCCGTGCTGGCCCCTTTGACCCACAACATGAGCGGCGCAGGCGGTGATCCCGGCCAGGCCGAGCTCGACTGGCTGGCGCGCTGCGCCCATGGCGGCTTCGGCCTGCTCATCGCCGCCGCCACCCAGGTGCAGCCCGGCGGGCGCTGCTGGGCGGGGCAGCCTGCCCTGATGACGGACGCTCAGCAGCAGGCCTTCACGGCCCTGGCCGACAGTGCGCGGCAGGCCGGGGCGCTGGCGGTGGTGCAACTGCATCACGGCGGGATGCGGGCTCTGCCCGAGCTGAACGACGGGGCGCCAGTCGGCCCGTGCGCGCTGGCGCCGGGCGGGCGTTACCCCCTCGGGGTCAAGGGGCTGAGCGAGGAGGAGATTCTGACGCTCATTGACGCCTTTGTGATCGCTGCCGAGCGGGCCCATGGCGCCGGCCTGCACGGGGTCGAGCTGCACGCAGCCCACCACTTCCTGCTCTGCAACTTCCTCAACCCCCTGCACAACCGGCGCACCGACCGCTGGGGGGGCAGCCTCGCGAACCGGGCGCGGATCCTGGTGGAGATAGTGCGCGGCATTCGCGCCCGTCTACCCCGGGGTTTCCTGGTCGGGGTGCGTCTCTCCCCCGAGAGCTATGCCCATATCCAGGGCATCGAACTGGCCCATCAGCTGGCGGTGGCGCGCCTGCTGGCGGACGAGGGGATCGACTACCTGCACTTCTCCATGGGGGACAGCTTCAAGGCGGTGGCGGGGGATCCCGACGGCGGCGCCCTGCTGGAGGCGGTAAGGGTCGGGTTGGCCGGGCGGGTGCCGCTCATGGTGGCGGGCAAGATTAGCGACGCAGATTCGGCGGAGCGGGCTCTGGCCGGTGGCGCCGATCTGGTGGCGGCGGGCACGGCGGCCCTTGGCAATCCGGACTGGATGGAACGGGTGAGCCGCGGCCTGCCTCTGCATGCAGCCCCTTTCACGGCGGCGCACCTCACGGAGGTCGGCTTCACCCCAAGCGCCCTCGACTACCTGGCCGGCATGGGGGTGCTGGCCCCGCGCGATGCGGCCTGAGGGCTTTCATGAACGGTATGCGCTCGGCAGGCTGTTGAGCTGATGTGACAAGGCCCTCGTGAAGAGGGCCTTGTGCGTGTCAGGCGCCGAGAGGGAGCTGGTCGGCGTAGTCGTCGAGCGCCGGGAAGTGCTGGAAGGTGAGCGGCGGCATCTGGCTGTCGGGGTGAAGGATGCCGAGCTGGTGGGCAATGCCGAACTCGGCCGAGGCGGCCAGGATCCGCTCGCTGTCATCCACGAAGAGGGTGCGGGCCGGGTCGAAGGCCAGCCGCTCGGCCAGTGCCTGCCAGCAGTGCTGGCTCTCCTTCGACCACCCGAGCTCATGGGTGCTCACCATCAGATCGAGGTGCTGGGCGAGGCCGAGGCGTGCATCCTTCACCGACAGGCTGGCGGGATGGGCATTGGTGAAGAGCACCACCTGCTTGCCGGCGGCCTTGAGTGCGGCAAGGAAGGGAATGACGTTGGGGCGCCACTGAATCTTCTCCAGGATCTCCTGTTTGAGGGCGCGGATGTCGAGCCCGAGCGTCCGGGTCCAGTAATCCACGCAGTACCAGTCGAGGGTGCCGTTGACCGCATGATAGTGGGTGTCTATCTGCGCCTTCGCCTCGGCCAGCGGCAGGCCGAGTCGCTCGGCGTAGCGCGCCGGCACCAGGGTTTGCCACAGATGGCTGTCAAAATGGAGATCGATCAGGGTGCCATCCATGTCGAGCAACACGGTATCAATCTGGTGCCAGGGCAGGGGAGTCGACATGGGGCCTCGCGATGTCTGTGGTGATGGGAAAAACGGGGCGCATTATAACGGATTTTTCAGACATCTTTCCCCTCTTTGCCCCGTGGTGTTCGGCAGGGGAGTCGTTTACTCTTGAAACACGATTTTTTAACGAGCAGTCAGCCCCCGATGAGCGATCCCCACAAGCGCAATCCCGTACACCTCAGTGTCGAGACCATGGCCCATGACAAGAGCAAGCCGGAGATCCTCAAGGCCGAGATCGTGGCCGAGAGCCGGCTGTTCAAGGTGGAATCCCTTCACCTGAAATTCTCCAACGGCGAGGAGCGGGTCTACGAGCGGATGCGCGGCGGCAATCGGGGTGCCGTCATGGTGGTGCCCCTGTTCGATGCCCACACCCTGCTGCTGGTGCGCGAGTACGCGGCGGGCACCCACTCCTACGAGCTGGGTTTCCCCAAGGGATTGATAGACCCCGGTGAAAATGCCTTCGAGGCGGGCAACCGGGAGCTGATGGAGGAGGCGGGCTTCGGGGCGAGCAGCCTGACCCTGCTCAAGCAGGTGTCGCTGGCGCCGGGGTATTTCTCCAGCCGGATGGACATCTTGCTGGCGCGGGATCTCTACCCCGAGCAGCGGGTCGGTGACGAGCCCGAGCCTCTCGAGGTGATCCCCTGGCCCCTCAACCGGATCGACGAGTTGCTGGCACGACCGGACTTCACCGAGTCGCGCAGCATCAGTGCCCTGCTGCTGGCCAGCAAATGGCTGGCGGAGCAGGGAAATTAGCCCGCAGAGGGTCTGTTTGGCAATCAGAGGCAGAGGTAAGCACCATGCAGGAGTTGTTGGCCTGGATACCCGAGGTCAAGGAGATCGCCCGTGAGGCGGGCAGGATCCTTCACGAGATCTATCGCGGCGGTCAGTTCGAACGCCAGTTGAAGGAGGATGCGACCCCGGTCACCAGTGCCGATCTTGCTGCCGATGCCTACCTCAAACAGGCGCTGGCAGCGCTCACTCCCCATGTCCCCGTGCTGACCGAAGAGGCGGCCGACATCCCCTTCAGCCAGCGTGCGAACTGGCGCCAGTACTGGCTGGTGGACCCGCTGGACGGCACTGGTGAGTTCATCGCAGGCAGCGGCGACTTCGCTACCCTGATCGCCCTGGTGCGGGACAATGTCCCGGTGCTCGGGGTCATCTATGCCCCCGAATCCGATCTGCTCTACTGGGCGGTGCGTGGTCACGGCGCCTTCAAGGAGGCGAACGGCGAGAGCCGTCCCATCAGCGCCATCCATCATGAACACGATCAGCCAGACTCCCTGGTGGTGGCCATCAGCCGCCGCCAGAAACTGGAGAACCTGACCCGTCGCCTCAACCCGGCCATCCACTACGAGCTGATCCCGCTCGGCTCCAGCTCCCTCAAGTCCTGCCTGGTGGCGGAAGGCGTGGCGGATTGCTACGTGCGCCTGGGCCCCACCGGGGAGTGGGATACCGCTGCCGCCCAGTGCATCGTGGAGGCGGCAGGGGGGCGCATCCTCAGCCTGGCGCTGCAACCGCTGAGCTACAACGAGACCGAGTCGCTGGAGAACCCGGACTTCATCGTGATGGGGGACCCGGATCTCGCCTGGGGTCGCATTCTGGCCCACTGACGGGTCGACCAGCTCGCAGGGAATGCAATCAGGCGACCACAGGGTCGCCTGATTGCATTGGTGTGATCCACTGGCTGGTTACGGGGATTTTAGGGAGATTCGCTAGTGATGGCGATAACGGCAGTGGATCATCACATCCAATCTGGCTGCACTGGCATAAATTTCATTTAATTCTGAAAACATGCATTTCATCGAAACAAAAAATCGACGTCGGTTTTAATTTTGGTTTTATATTCCTAACTTTTGGTTAATGTCAGGATTAATCGAATAATCCGGGGTGAAATTTCCTCCCAATCTCACTGGTGGAACAGGGCTTTGCCAGTGAGATCTGCCAGTCTCCCTTTTTGAGAATTAAATGCTAAAGGAGCACAATCTTTTTAGATTTTAATACTACGTAAAAGTGATTTATCGATGAGTTTATCTGCAGACGTCTCACGGGAGCTGTCCGGTTCCCCCTCCACCATGGCCAGCACCGGCTGGCGTCGCCACGACACCCACTGGGTCATCAGCCTGTTCGGCACCGCCGTCGGCGCCGGCATCCTGTTCCTGCCCATCAACCTGGGTCTGGGGGGGATCTGGCCCCTCATCATCGTCGCCGTGCTGGCCGGTCCCATGACCTTCCTCGCCCACCGCGGGCTGGCGCGTTTCGTGCTCTCGTCGTCGCGCCCCCAGGCCGACTTCACCGAGGTGGCCGAGGAGCACTTCGGCAAGATGGCCGGGCGCCTCATCTCGGCGCTCTATTTCCTCTCCATCTTCCCGATCCTGCTCATCTACGGCGTCGGGCTGACCAACACGGTGGAGAGCTTCATGGTCAATCAGCTCGGCCTGGCCTCCCCGGATCGGGTGATGCTCTCCGGCGTGCTGGTGTTCGCCATGATCGCCGTGATGCTGGCCGGCGAGAAGGCGATGCTGCGGGCCTTCGCCGTCATGGTCTACCCGCTGGCCGCTATCCTGCTGGCCCTCTCCTGCTACCTCATTCCCCAGTGGCAGTGGCCGGAAGTGACCGCCTTTGAAGGCACGAGCTTCCTCAACACCGTCTGGCTGGCGCTGCCGGTCACCGTGTTCGCCTTCAGCCACGCCGCCGCCATCTCGGGCTTTGCCAACGTGCAGCGCCGGGAATACGGGGAGCAGGCCGAAACCAAGAGCGGCCTGATCCTGCGCAACACCACCGTCATGCTGGTGGGCTTCGTGCTCTTCTTCGTCTTCTCCTGCGTGCTGAGCCTCTCCCCGGCCCAGCTGGCCGAGGCCAAGGCCCAGAACGTCTCCGTGCTCTCCTATCTCGCCAACATCACCGACAACCCGGTGATCGTGACCCTGGGGCCGCTGATCGCCTTCATCGCCATCAGCTCCTCCTTCCTCGGCCACTTCCTCGGTGCCCGCGAGAGCCTGAAAAGCCTGATCGCCAAGCCCACCGGCCTGCCGCTGGCGAAGGCGGACAAGCTCGGCATCGCCCTGATGTTCTTCGCCATCTGGGGCGCCGCCATCATCAACCCGGGCATTCTGGGGTTGATGGAGACCCTCTCCGGCCCCGTCATCGCCATGATCCTCTTCATCATGCCGGTGGTGGCCATCTACAAGGTGGAGGCGCTGGCCCGCTTCCGTCACCGTTGGGTCAACGGCTTCATCCTGCTGACCGGTGCCCTGGCGGTCTCGGCCCTGCTGTTCAGCCTGCTGAAATAAGCCAGGCCGTCAGCATCAAACAAGAGAGGCGACCCCGGGGGGCGCCTCTCTTGTTTCTGCTCTCTGGTTGCCTTGCTGTCGTCTCACCCCAGCTTGGCGCCGTTCTCCACCGTCTGCTCGGGGATGGCGATCACCACGGCGCCATCCGGGCGATAGAAGCCGGTCAGCAGAAACTCCGACTGCATGGGGCCTATCTGCTTGGGGGGAAAGTTCACCACGGCGACGATCTGGCGGCCCACCAGATCCTCCGGTCGATAGAGGTCGGTGATCTGGGCGCTGCTCTTGCGCACCCCGAGCTCGGGGCCGAAATCCGCCCACACCTTGTAGGCGGGGCGGCGCGCCTCGGGGAAGGGCTCGACCCGCACCAGGGTGCCCACCCTGAGCTCCACCATCTCGAAATCCTGCCAGCTTATGGTCTGCATCTTGGCTCCTCGTTGCTCATACCTTGCATGAGCCTCAGCATGCCTCGAATGCCCGGGGATTGTCTTCGGCAAAGAGCCGACCGATTACGGCAGGCAGCCGTTTTGCCGGCGCCAGAGGGAAGGGGTCAGTCCGGTCTCGGCCAGGAAGCGCTCGGCAAAGGCTCCCTTGTTCTGGTAGCCGCAGCGGCTGGCCACTTCGCCGACTGGCAGCCGGGTGCGAGCGAGCAGGGTGCGGGCCAGTGCCATACGCCGCATCCTGAGGTAGTGAGAGACGCTCGTGCCCACCTGCTGGCGAAAAGCGTGTTTGAACTGGCTCAGGCCGAGGCAGGCGATGGCGGCGAGTTCCTCGTTGGTGAGGGGGTCTGCGAGGTGGGCTTCCATATGACGCTGCACCTTGGCGATACGAGGGGCTATGCGGGGAGCGACGGCGGGGCCCATGCCGCGTCCCTCGGTCAGCAGCCCGAGCCACACCTGATCCATGCCGGCCACGTGGCGCCCCTCGGCCACCATGCGGTGCAGGAAGGCGAGGTAGTGGCGCTGAGCCTCATCCAGCTCGACGAAGGGGTGGTCCCCCAGGGCTGCCGGCAGCCAGTGGCTCTCCTGCACCAGAAACACGTGCGCCGGGTCGGCGGCGTAGTCGTGGCGAAGGCCAGGGGCGATGATGCAGGCAAAACCGGGGGCGAGGCGACATCCCCGGCCCTGCACCTCGATCTCGAGGGGGCCGACGAGGGGGATCACCAGCTGGGCGTGGTCATGACTGTGGCTCTGCATGTCGCTCTGGTAGTGACGCAGGCTGAAGGGGGAGGCGGCAGATAAGCATGACGCGGCACCGGGCCGCGTCATTGAAAGGGATGCATCGTTTGCCATGGGCAGCCGCATTACTCGGCGTCGAAGTCTTCGATCTCTTTGCCAAGGGCTTCCATGATGGCGCGGGCCTCGGCGGGGACGCTGTCCGGGTGATCCTTGCGCAGGTCGTCGTCACAGGGCAGCGGCTGGCCGGTGAAGGCGTGCAGGAAGGCTTCGCAGAGCAGCTCGCTGTTGGTCGCATGACGCAGGTTGTTCACCTGGCGACGGGTGCGCTCATCGGTCAACACCTTCAGCACCTTGAGCGGGATCGAGACGGTTATCTTCTTGACCTGTTCGCTCTTCTTGCCGTGCTCTGCATAGGGGCTGACGTAGTCGCCGTTCCACTCTGTACCCATGTTCCACCTGTAGTCGTTTGGCCGTGAGCGCGGATTTTAACCCTTAAGGAATTCAATGGCAATCCAACAGCAAAGCCATTTAGACGTCTAGAAGTGTTGACGGCTTTTTTAAGGTGGCGTAGTGTGGTGCACCATGGGCCGGCAGTCCGGCCAGCGAAAATGAGAGCGGGGCTGGACGACCCACGAGGCGGACCGGCTCCGGCAACCCATCAAGGAGAGTGACATGACCCACAAGGCCACCCTGGCGGTACGCACCGGGATTGAGACAGACACGCAGCACGGTGCAGTGGTGCCCCCCATCTACCTCTCCAGCAACTACACCTTTGCCGACTTTGGCGAGCCCCGTCAATACGACTATGCCCGTTCCGGCAACCCGACCCGCACCAATCTGGCGGACGCCCTGGCGGCCCTGGAAGGGGGAGCCGGCGCCGTGGTGACCGGCACCGGCATGGGGGCCGTTCACCTGGTGACCACGGCTCTGCTCAAGGCGGGGGATCTGCTGATCGCCCCCCACGACTGCTACGGCGGCACCTGGCGCCTGTTCGAGTATCTGGCGGCCAAGGGCCACTACCAGGTGCAGTTCGTGGATCAGGGAGACGAGGTGGCGCTGGCCGCCGCGCTGGCCCAGAAACCCGCACTGGTGTGGGTGGAGACCCCCTCCAACCCGCTGCTGCGGGTGGTGGATATCGCCGCCATCGCCGAGGCCTCCCACGGGGTGGGGGCCCAGGTGGTGGTGGACAACACCTTCCTCTCCCCCTTGCTGCAACAGCCCCTGGCCCTTGGTGCCGACGTGGTGGTCCACTCCACCACCAAGTACATCAACGGCCACTCCGACGTGGTAGGAGGTGTGGCGATCGCCAAGGATCAGGCTCTGGCCGACTCCCTGGTGTGGTGGGCCAACTGCCTGGGGCTCACCTCCGGTGCCTTTGACTCCTACCTCACCCTGCGGGGCCTGCGCACCCTGGCCCCGCGCCTGCGCACCCATCAGGAGAACACGGATCGCATCCTCGCCTTCTTGCAGCAGCAGCCGCTGGTCAAGCGTATCTATCACCCCAGCCTGCCGAGCCATCCGGGCCACGACATTGCGCGCCGTCAACAGTCCGGCTTTGGCGCCATGCTAAGTTTTGAGCTCGATTGCAACGAGACGGGGCTGCGTGCCTTCCTCGCGGGGCTGCGCCTCTTCTCGGTGGCGGAGTCCCTCGGCGGTGTGGAGAGTCTGGTGGCCCATCCGGCCAGCATGACCCACAGGGCCATGACCCCGGCGGCCCAGCAGGCGGCGGGTATCAGTGCCCAGTTGCTGCGCCTGTCGGTGGGGATCGAACACGGTGAGGATCTGGTGGCCGATCTGGCCCAGGGGTTTGAACAGGCGCAGTTGGCACAACAGGCAGAGCAGGTGAAGTAATGGAACAACAACAAGGAGAGTGTGTGGTGGCAACAGAGGCAGTCTTCAAGCGGCGCCATGTACACAAGTTCGGCGGCAGCAGCCTGGCGGATCCGGTCTGTTATCGCCGGGTCGCCAGCATCGTCGAGCAACAGGTGGGGGGCAACGAGCTGGTGGTGGTCTCCGCCGCGGGCAAGACCACCAACCGGCTGATCCAGCTGGTGGAGCTGGCGGAAGCGGGGGATGAGGCCGCAGGCGAAGCCATCACCGCCCTGCACGCCTATCAGCAAAGCCTGATCGACGGCCTGCTGGAAGGGGAGCTTCACCTCGATCTGAGCCAGCAACTGACGGACGACATGCAGCTGATCGCCAAGACCCTGGAGGGGCAGTTTGACCGCTTCGAGCGCAACGGCCTGCTCGCCTTTGGCGAGGTGTGGTCCGCCCGCCTGCTGGCTGCCCTGCTCACCAGCCGGGGTGAGGCGGCCACCTGGCTCGATGCTCGCAGCTTCCTGCGCGCAGAAGACGGCGCCCTCATCAAGGTGGATACCGCCCTCTCCAGCGAGCTGCTCAAGGCCCGCCTGGCCGAGCACGCCGGTCGCATCGTGGTGACCGGCTTCATTGCCGCCGACATGGAGGGGCGTTCCCTGCTGCTGGGACGCAACGGCTCCGACTACAGTGCCAGCCTCCTGGCGGCGCTGGCGGACGGCGAGTCCACCACCATCTGGAGCGACGTGGCCGGGGTCTACAGTGCCGACCCGCGCCGGGTGAAAGAGGCTCGTCTGCTGGAGCGCCTGAGCCTGGCCGAGGCCAACGAGCTGGCGCGCCTGGGCTCCTCGGTGCTGCATTCGCGTACCCTGCAGCCGGTGGCCGACAGCCGTCAGCGCCTCACCCTGCGCTGCAGCTACAATCCGGACGAAGGCTGCACCCACATCCTGCGCCGTGCGCCCCGCTCCGGCGGTGCCCGCATCGTCTCCTCGGTGGATCAGATAGCCCTCATCGAGCTCAAGGTGCTGCCGCAGACTGACTTTGAGCAGACAGTGGCGGCCATCGAGGCCCATCTGGCCCGCCATCGCCTCCATCCGCTCACCCTGCAGCGCCAGCCGGATCGGCGGGTGCTGCGTCTGGCCTACACCCTGGAGGTGGCACAAGGGGCCTTCGAGGTGCTCCGTGACTTCCAGTTGCAGGGCAACTTTACCGGCCTCATCCAGAAGGAGGGGTTCAGCCTGGTCGCCCTGGTGGGGGCCGGCGTCACCGACAACGCCGAGCAGTGCCACCGCTTCTACCAGCTGCTGGCGGATCAGCCTCTCGAGTTCGTGCAGGTGGCCAAAGACGGCCTGAGCCTGGTGGCCGTGCTGCGCCAGATCGTGCTGGAGCCGCTGCTCATCGCTCTGCACAGTGCCCTGTTCAGCCGCCCGACCCGGGTCGGGCTGGTGGTGTTCGGCAAAGGCAATATCGGCGGTCACTGGCTGGGGCTCTACGCCCGCGAGCAGGCGCGCCTCGAGCATGAGCTCAATCTGGCGCTCACCCTCTATGGGGTCTTCGACTCCAAGGGCGGGCTGCTGGACGAAGAGGGGCTGGATCCCCTCAAGGTACAGGACAACTTCCATCCCAAGCCGCTCATCTGGCCGGAGCTGCTCTCCCAGCTGGAGCAGCACAGTTTTGACTCCCTGATCGCGCTCGACATGACCGCCAGCGAGACGGTGAGCCGCTACTACCCGGACTTTGCCCAGCTCGGCATCCACATCATCGCCGCCAACAAGTTTGCCGGTGCCGCCGACAGCGAGTTTTACCAGCGCATCAAGCAGACCTGCCGCGACCATCAGGTGCAGTGGCGCTACAACGCCACCGTGGGGGCCGGGCTGCCCATCCAGTCCAGCATCCAGATGCTGCGCCAGAGCGGCGACCGCATCCAGGGGGTCTCCGGCATCTTCTCCGGCACCCTCTCCTGGCTGTTCCAGCAGTATGACGGCACTCGCCCCTTCTCCGAACTGGTGGACGAGGCGTGGCAACACGGCCTGACCGAGCCGGATCCCCGGGAGGATCTCTCCGGTCAGGATGTGCGCCGCAAGCTGCTCATCCTGGCGCGGGAGGCGGGCTTCGAGCTCGACTCCGCCGACATCGAGCTGGAGAATCTGGTGCCTGTCACGCTGCGCAAGGTGACCGCCGATGAGTTCATGGACAGGCTCAAGGAGCTGGATGACCCTATCCAGACCGCCTTCGAGGGGGCGCGCCGGGTCGGCAAGGTGCTGCGTTATGTCGCCCGCTTCGAGCACGACGGCAAGGCCCGCGTCGGGCTGGAGGCGCTGGAGCCCCATCACCCGTTTGCCAACCTCTTGCCCTGCGACAACGTGTTCGCCATCGAGAGCGACAGCTATCGCACCAACCCCCTGGTGATCCAGGGGCCGGGAGCGGGCCGGGAAGTGACGGCCGCCGCCATCCAGTACGATCTCTGGCAGATCTGCGCCAGCCTCTGAGGCTGCGTGACACGATGCAATGAGAAGAGGCGCCCCAGGGCGCCTCTTCTGTTATCGGGTGGCGGAGTCACCAGAACAGCCGGCCCAGGAGGGGGGCGAGCAGCACGGTGGCCATGCCGGCGATCATCATCACCATGCTGGAGACCACCCCCTCCTCGTTGCCCATCTGATAGGCCCTGGCTGTCCCGGCCCCGTGGGCCGAGGCACCAAAGCCCGCGCCTTTGCCGAGGCGGCTGCGGATGGCGAGCACGGTGAGCACGCTTTCTCCCACCGCCATGCCGATGACGCCGGTCAGCACCACGAACAGGGCGGTGAGATCGGCGTTGCCACCCACGGAACGGGTCGCCTCCACCGCGAAGGGGGTGGTGATGGATCTCATGGCCATGCTGCGCTGCAACAGCTCGGAGAGGTTGAGCCAGCGGGCCAGCAGCACTGTGCTGCCCACCGCCATCACCACGGACGCCACGACCCCGACCGAGAGGGAGAGCCAGTGGCGGCGCATCAGCTGGCGATTCTCGTAGACGGGCACCGCGAAGGCGACGGTGGCAGGGCCCAGCAGCCAGAGCAGCCAGTGGGATTCGGCCATGTAGTCCCGGTAGGGAATGTGGAACAACATCACCACGGCCACCAGCAGGGTGGGGGCCAGCAGCAGCGGCATCAGGGGCAGGATGCGCTTTTTGCCATAGAGCCACTTGCTGGCGTAGTAGAAGAGCAGGGTCAGGGCGAAGCAGAGCAGGCCGAGCAGGGTGTCAGACATGGCGGCGACTCCGGCGGGCCAGCTTCAGCTCGAGGCGATAGACCCTGTCCACCACCAGCGCCGTGGTGCCGAGCACCAGCACGGTGCTGACGATCAGGACCACCATGATGCGCCACCCCTCCTGCAGCAGCAGCTCCTGATAGTTGACCACGGCCACTACGGCAGGGACGAAGAAGAGCAGCATCTCCGCCAGCAGCCAGCGGGCCCCGGCACTGAACCACTGGGCCTTGACCACCCCGAGCAGGATGCAGACCAGCAGCAGCAACATGCCAGTGAGGTTGGCGGGCAGGGGCAGGTGCAAGGTGCGCACTGCGATGTCGGCCAGCAACCAGATGGCCGCCAGCAGGGCGATTTGGAAGGGGGTTTGCAACCAGTGAAGGCAGAGGGTTTTCATGGCAAGCGTCTTTCTGTGAACCTGCTCACAGTATAGAGAGGGACCAAACCTGCAAAAAATGAATTTAAATTATCAAAATCATGCCAAAGAGGCATGATTTAGCCAGCCATTCCCGTCAAGAGAGCACCATGGATATTCGAGCCCTGCGTTACTTCGTCGAGCTGGTGCGGGAGCAGAGCTTCACCCGCGCCTCCGAGAAGCTGTTCGTCACTCAGCCCACCATCAGCAAAATGATCCGCAACATGGAAGAGGAGCTGGGCCAGCCCCTGCTGAGCCGGGTCGGTCGCCGCTTCACCCTGACCGACAGCGGCCAGGTGCTGTTCACTCGGGCCCAGACCATCCTGGCGGAGATGCAGCAGCTGGAGGCGGAGCTGGCGGATCTGCAGAGCCTGCAATCCGGGCGTCTTGCCCTCGGCATCCCGCCCATGGTGGGCCATGTCTATGCGGATCTCATCCGTACCTATCGCAGCCGCTACCCCGGCGTGGAGCTCTCCATCGTCGAATATGGCGGGCGGCGCATCGAGCAGGCGGTGCTGGCGGGGGAGCTGGATCTCGCCATCACCATGCTGCCGACCAGGGAAGAGGGGGCCCTCTGCGCCCTGGATCTGGACAGTTACCCCATCCGGGTGGTGCTGCCGGACCTGCCCCGCTGGCGCGAGGGTGGCGAGATCCGGCTGGAGGCTCTGCGGGACGAACCCTTCCTGCTCTATACCCAGGCCTTCACCTTGAGCGAGCGGCTGGAGCAGGCCTGCGAGCAAGCCGGGTTCGTGCCCCAGGTGGCGGCCCGCAGCAGCCAGTGGGACTTCCTCACCGCCATGGTGCGAAGCGGCATGGGGGTCGCCTTCCTGCCGGAGCCCATCTGCCGGCGGCTGACGCCGGACGGCCTGGTGTTGCGCCCTCTGGCCCCGGAGCTGAGCTGGCGACTCGGGGTGATCTGGCCAGGGGATCGCTACCTCTCCCGCACCGCCGAGGCCTGGCTTGCCCTGTGCCGCGAACAGGGCTGAGGAGCAGGTCTGGGGTTAGGGGGTCCCCGGTGACGCCATGCCTGTGACGAAGCGGGCATAGGCTGCGGAGTGTCGCACCTCCTCAATCTCGTCCCACACCTGTTGGCTGAGATCGGGGTGGGCTTGATGGAAGGGGTGGGAGAAGATGAGGTAGTAGGGTTTTTCGACCAGGGGAGGGGTGATCCGCTCGAGTGTGGCCTGCAGCTGCGGGTGGGCGGCTAGGGTCCGTTCTGCGACCCCGGTTTGCAGGGCGGCGGCAACGGCGCGCTGCATCGCGACCTTCTTGAGCAGGATCAGTGGTTCCCTGCTGGAGTCATCCACCCTGACACCGCTCTCCTGCAGCTGGGCGACGATGGAGAAACCGGACTGCGCCGCAATGACGCCCCGGGCGACGAGCTGCCGGCCATCCCAGCGAACCTGTCCGCCTTTTGGCTGGTAGAGGCTGTAGCTCTCGGTGAGCAGGCGCTTGGCGGGATCAGGTGCCCCGTGTCGCATGGGATAGACCCCTATGGTGCGAGCACGCTCTTCGCTGTAGCTCAGCTTGACGGCCGCATCGAGCTGGCCCTGGCTGACGAGGGAGAGGCAGCGTTTCCAGGGAAGGGGGGTGAGAATGATGGGGTGCCCGATCCGGTTTGCCACCTCCTTGAGGTGGAACTGCACTATCCCCTCGCCGGACATCAGCAACCAGGGAGGCGAATCACTGTTCTCCATGCAGGCACGAATGCTGCCGGGGGCGGCCATGACGCAGGTCGGCAGCAACCAGAGCAGCAGCGCCAGGCAGAGAGTGCGCAAGGGGAGCCTGCCTGACAGGGGAGAACCGGCGAGCCAGTCAGGGAGCGATGCCAAAGTCATCCCTCATCGGGTCATAGAGATAGGAGCGGTAGTCGGTGCTCTCGTCGGGCAGCTGCGGGTTGGTCAGCCGGAAGATCTGGCGTGAATCGAGCCGGGCAAAGACCAGGGAAGGCTGGAAATGATGGCGCCAGAGGCGCTGCAGGGAGCCATCTTTCCATGCCAGTTGCAGGCCGCGCAAAAGGCGCTCGCGCTCCTTGCTGTAGGTGGCGTGGCTGTAGAGGGAGTGGATGAGCGGATAGAAGAGGGCGACATGGCTATCCACGGTCAGCCCCGGCAGGCCGGGTCTGTGGTTTTTCCACTCGCTCAATATCTCGTTGGCACCACGGCAGAAGAGATCGATCCGGCCACGGGCCACCAGGCGAAACAGTGACTCATAGTTATCCACCTCCTGCACCCTGAAGCCGTTGTAGCGCAGGATGTCGGCATCCCGCCAGCCGGTGCCCACCCCTTGCGTGAACTGCTGCAACTGGGACAGGGTGTGAACCCCGGCCAGGGCCTGGGCACGGGCGCTGCCGACAAAACAGACCCGGTAGCCGAGCACGCCCAGATCGATGGGGAAGGGGACCAGGCTGACGCCGGGTTGAGGGATCTCCTGGGGCCAGCTGTCGACGATGAAGAGGGCATTCTTGTCCGGCGTTTGCACTTCGAGCCGCATCCTCGCCTTGTTCATCCTGATGGCATCGAGCAGTTCATAGTCGCCGTAATCGGGCCGTGTTTTCTCCAGCGCCAGCCTCATCGCCGCCCGGTAATAATTCATGCGGACATCCTGTTGGGGTTCCCCTGTGATCAGGGTGAAGCGGGTGGCCGCCATCGTGAGGGACGGGAGGGAGAGGGCGAGCAAAAGGAGCAGGATTCGATGCATCTTGACCGGGTTCGGCAACGGGATTGTGCCCAGTATAGACGGGCCATTCCCGTCGACACAGCGCTATCAGGCTCTGGCAGATCTGACCTCTTGAGAAGGGGGTCATGCGGATTTCATCAAGAGACCCAGGCGACGACATAGCTGGCGCAGCGTCTGGTTGTCGAGGCAGCCAAAGCCGAGCAGCCACCCTTCCAGCGTCGGCGGGCCCAGGTAGAACTGGCCCAGATGGCGCAGCCCCAGCCCGCAGGCGTTGGCGGCATCGGTCCAGCGCACCTCTCCACCGGGGGGCAGCAGCACGGCGCACTGCAGGCCGGCACCGCTGTGGATGGGGGTGAGCCCCGGGCAGTGCTCGGCCAGTTCCGCCAGCAGCAGATCCCGTCTGCTCTGGTAGAGGAGGCGGCTCTGGCGCAGGTGGGTGGCGAAGTGCCCGCCCCGGATGAAGTCTGCCGTGACCGCTTGCTGCAACTGGTTGCTGTGGCCGTCGACGGCGGCCCGGGCGCGGCAGAAGGAGTCCATCAGCGGCCTGGGCAGCACCAGGTAGGCGAGGCGCAGCGAGCCGAACAGCACCTTGCTGAAGGTGCCCACATAGATCACCCGCCCCTGGCCGTCGAGCCCCTGCAGGGCGGGCAGGGGACGCTGATCATACTGGTACTCCCCGTCGTAATCGTCCTCCAGGATCCAGGCGCCGTGACGCTCTGCCTCGGCCAGCAGCGCCATGCGGCGGGGCAGGCTCATGGGGACGCCAAGGGGATACTGGTGTGCCGGGGTGCAGTAGATGAGGCGCGGCGCAGGATGATCCCCATGAGGGTTGAGTCCCTCTTCATCCACCGGCACCGGATGTACCCGGGCACCGGCGCTCTCCATGGCGGTGCGAGCCCCGGGATAACCGGGGTCTTCCACCCAGACGGTGTCACCGGCATCGATGAGCAACTGGGTCGCCAGCAGGATCCCCTGCTGGGAGCTGGTGAGGATCAGGATCTGATCCGGCTCGCACACCACGCCGCGTGACTGCACCAGATAGCTGCTGATGGCGGCGCGAAGTTCCCCAAGCCCCTGGGGATCCCCGTAGTTCATCCAGTCGCTGGCGCGGTGGCGCCACTGTTGCTGCATCAGCCGACCCCAGAGTGCCTGGGGGAAGAGACGGGGATCCGGCTGGCTGGAAGCAAAGGTGGTGCCCACCTCGGGCACGTCGTGACAGGCGCCACCCAGGGCCATCTCCTGGCCGCGACGGGAGAGGCCAGCCGCTGACTGGGGCGGGCGCGGCGCGGGGCGCACCGCCGCCAGGGCGACAAAGCTGCCGGCGCCCACCTTGCGCACCAGATACCCCTCCGCCTCGAGCCGGCCATAGGCCAGTTCCACCGTGCTGCGGGAGATACCGAGATCCCGGGCCAGGAGGCGGCTGGCGGGCAGGCGGCTGTGCAGGGGCAGGTGGCCCGCCAGGATGGCCTCGCGCAGGGTACGCACCAGTTGTTCGTGCAGGGGCAGATCCCCTTGCTGCTGGCTGGCGAAGAGCGTTGGCAGAACGGTCATGATGCGCTCCCGTTGGCTCGGGGGTTGCGCCTCTTTCGAGGCAGGGATCCTGCCCGCAGGGCATGGCGCGGCTGTGGGGCTGGCGACCGACGGGCAGAGCGGGTGGGGTGGGTGGTCATGGCGGCGGCTCGATGAAATTGGTCTGCCCATATTGGCAAAATTGGTCGGCGTGGCAAGGCCATTTTGTCGCTACATTGGTGGTCACAGGGTGGCGCCAGCGGGCGGCACGGATTGGCAACACAAGGAGTCTGCATGTCGGAATACAGTGCCACCATCAGTTGGCAGCGGGGGGAGCATGAGCCCTTCGTCGATCAGCGTTACAGCCGGGCCCATGAGTGGGCGTTTGATGGCGGGGTCAGGGTGCCGGCCTCCTCCTCTCCCCATGTGGTGCCGCTGCCTTACTCGGTGGCGGAACATGTGGACCCGGAAGAGGCGTTTGTGGCGGCCCTCTCCAGTTGCCACATGCTCACCTTCCTCTGGCTGGCGGCGAAGGCGGGCTATCGGGTTGAGAGCTACCGGGACGACGCGGTCGGCATCATGGCGAAAAACGGGCAAGGTCGCCTCGCCATGACCCGGGTCACGCTGCGTCCCAGGGTGATCTTCGGGGGAGAGCAGGAGCCCGCTCTGGCGGATCTGGAGCAGTTGCACCACCAGGCCCATGAGGAGTGCTTCATCGCCAACTCGGTCAACACCGTCGTCACCACAGAGATCGTCATCTAGTCATCAGGAGCGTTCAGGATGAGTCATGTATTGAGCACAGGGGTGGCAGGGGCCGCCGAAGCCAGCGCCTTTTTCGAGGCCCAACTGAAGTTTCGTACCGATCCGGCGGATCTGGCCGCCGATCTGCTGGCCGGGGCGGCGGGGATCGTGGTCATCGATACCCGCTCCCCCGCACACTATGCCGAGGGGCACATTCCCGGCGCCATCTCCTTCCCCCACAGGACCATGACGGCGTCGACCACGGCGGTACTGGACCGGAACCTGGTGTATGTCTGCTATTGCGACGGCATCGGCTGCAACGGTTCGACCCAGGGGGCCTACAAGCTGGCGTCCCTCGGGTTTGAGGTCAAGGAGTTGATAGGGGGCCTGCACTGGTGGCGTCAGGACGGTTTCGCCGTCGCCACGGGCAGCGAGCCCGGAGTGCTGCTGGAAGGGGGAATTGCCTGTGCCTGTTGAACGTTGCAATGAGGGGGGCGACGCCTCCCTGTCCGGCGCCGCCCTTTTCAACGACTTTGGGCAGCCTCTGGGGCGTGCACTGCCAGAATGGCGCGGCGCCGAGTTCCCTCCCCACCGCGCACTGCATGGCTGGGGCTGTCGTCTCGAGCCCCTTGATCCCGAGCGCCACCTGGGGGATCTGTGGCAGGCATTCAGTGCCGACAGCGGGGCCATGTGGACTTACCTGACCAGCGGCCCTTTCGCGGACGAGACCGCCATGGGGGTCTGGCTGCGGGAGGTTGCCACCAAGCGGGATCCCCAGTTCTACGGCATCATCGACGAGGGGAGCGGACGGGCGCTGGGACTGGCGAGCTACCTGCGCATCGATCCCCTGGCGGGCAGCATCGAGGTGGGCTGGCTGCACTTCTCCCCCGCCATGCAGCAGTCACGGCTGGCGACGGCGGCCATGGTGTTGATGATGGCCAATGCCTTTGCTCTGGGATACCGGCGCTACGAGTGGAAGTGCAATGCCCTGAACCTGCCTTCGCGCCAGGCGGCCCTGCGCCTCGGCTTTCACTATGAGGGGACCTTCCGTCAGGCGCGGGTGGACAAGGGACACAACCGGGATACGGCCTGGTTCTCCGTCATCGACAGCGAGTGGCCCGCCCTGAAAGGGTGCTTCGAGCGCTGGCTGGAGGACGGCAACTTCGACCATGCCGGGCGTCAGCGTCGCCGACTCTCCGAACTGACCGCCGCCTGCCGCTCTGCGGCGTGTTGAGGGCGGCAGATCACCCGCCGGGACGGGGCGGTTTCCGGTGCCGGGGCTTTGGGTATCCTTCGCACACAAGGCGCCAGATCCGGTATCCAGACGCAAGAGGCGCCAGTCATGGCGCCTCTTTTGTTTGTTCAGTCGTGGTGATCGCCGATGGGGGCGGCAATCCAGTTCATCAGGCGCACCATGTCTGCCGGCGCCACCCCGACCGAGAGGCCGCGCTTGCCGCCGCTGACCAGGATCTCGTCGAAGGCCATGGCGGAGTCGTCCAGCACGGTGGGCAACTGCTTCTTCTGGGCCAGGGGGCTGATGCCACCCACCTTGTAGCCGGTCAGCTTCTCGGCGTCGAGCGGCTTCATCATCTCCACCTTCTTGAGCCCGGTCGCCTTGGCGAGTTGCTTGAGGCTGCACATGCCCGATGACGGGACTATGGCGACCACTGCCTGCTTGTCGTGATGGGCGAGCAGGGTCTTGAACACGCGCTCCTCGGGCAGGCCGAGCTGGGTCGCGGCATGCTTGCCGAAATCGTCGTGGGCCTCGCACTCGTAGGGGTAGAGCTTGTGGGGGATCTTCAGCTTCTTCAGCAGGTTGATGGCGGGTGTCATGGGGTCTCCTCGAGCCAGGGCAAGGCCAGACAGTCTGCGCCCGGGCGCCTGATGTGGCAAGTACCTGGCTGCATCAAATGGGACTCGTGTTCGCGTAACCGAGTGCCGGATCCTATGCTCTGAACTCTTGTTCCCGCATTCTCGCGGGGGGCGTCGGCGAACGAAAGGAATCGTAGCCATGAATACCCCAGCAATTCGCGCTCGCGACGTCGAGGCGTTCGATCGTTATGAGTCCCTGGCCCGGCAGACGGCTCTGGAGCGGGCCTACGGCATGGTCGAGTTCGATCTCGATGCGCGCATCGTGTCGGTCAATCCCCTGTTCTGCGACATGCTCGGGTACGAGGCCGAGGCGTTGATCGGTCAATCCCACCTGATGTTGCTGCCGGCGGATCTGCACGTCGGGCACGCGTTCTTCTGGCAGAGGGTGCTGAACGGCGAAATCCACTCGGGGGAATTTCGCCGGATCACGCGAGACGGCGGCACCCTCTGGATCCATGCCACCTACATGCCCATCACCGACGAGGAGGGGTCCCTGCTCGGGGTGATCAAGCTGGCTCACGACATCACTTCCGGGGTACTGGCCAAGCAGCGGGTCGAGCTGCAGAGCCGGCTGTTCGACATCGTCGTGGCCGCCCACCAGAGCTTTCTGCTGGACCGCAACCTCGCATCCGCCTGCGACACCGTCTTCGAGCGGCTGCTGAGTGTCAGCCAGAGCTCCTATGGCTTCATCGGCATCCTCCAGTACGAGGAGGGGAGCCCCAGCCTCTACGTCCCCTCCATCTCCAACGTCTCCTGGGACGAGCAGACCCATGCCTGGTACGAGCAGCAGCGCCAGAATCGGGGAGGGCTCACCTTCAGCAAGCTCGACAATCTGTTCGGCCACGTGGTCACCCACAACGTCCTGGTGTGCTGCAACGATCTGCCTAGCCACCCGGCGAGCCGCGGCGTCTCCCCTCGTGGGCATCCGCATCTGGACAGCTTCCTCGGCATCCCCATCCGCCACAAGGGGGAGGCGATCGGCATGATCGCTCTGGCCAACCGCCCGGGCGGCTTTGACGAGACCCATGTCAGCCTGCTCGAGCCCCTCACCACGGCCCTTGGCACCCTTATCCACGCCCGCAACCTGGAGGACGAGCGCAGCCGCATGGAGCGGGTGCTGCGCTTCAACGCCGAGCACGACTTCTTGACCAAGCTGCCCAACCGCAGCAGCTTTTTCCAGCAGGCCAACGTGTTGCTGGATCACGTCCAGCACCATCCCGCCGAAGGGGAGGCCTGCTGCCTGGCCTTGATAGACATCGACTTCTTCAAGCAAATCAATGATGTATATGGACACCTTGCCGGAGATGCCGTGCTGGCGTCGCTGGCGGGGCTCCTGATGCAGGCGGTGCGCAGCAAGGATCTGGTGGCGCGATTTGGCGGGGAGGAGTTCATCCTGCTGCTGCGGGGCACGACCCTGGAGGAGGCCCATGTCATCATGGAACGCACCCGCCAGCTGGTGGAGCGTCACCACTTTGCCTACCAGCAGCAGGCGATCACCGTCACCATCAGCGTGGGGCTCACCGCCTATCAGATGGGCTATCGCCGCATGGACGACTGGCTGCAGTGCGTGGATCAGCGCCTCTACGAGGCCAAGCGCCGGGGACGCAACCGGGTTGCCTAGGATGCAGGGAGATGAGACAAGAAGGGCGCCATCAAGGCGCCCTTGGTTTGAGGAGCGGCTAGCGCGATGACCTAGAGCGAAGACCCATTGAAGCCCCTTAGTGAGCGCTACTCGATGCGGCGGTAAGGGGGGGGCGGGGAGGAGTTTGCTCTTTTCTCTGCGATGATGTGGGTCAGCCTCGCGGCCGGCAGGGCCTTGTAAAACAGCCAGCCCTGGATGAAGGCGTGCTTGTCGAACGACTCGATCAATCTCAGTTCGTGCGGGCTCTCCACCCCCTCGAAGACGAGCTGCTTGTTCAGCTTGGCGATGCCGTTGAGCATGGAGATGAAGAGATCCCTCTTCAGCTCTTCATGCAGGCCATGAATAAATATCTTGTCCAATTTTATTTCGTCGAAATCGATGGATGTCAGCCAGACAATATTGGATGCTCCGGTACCAAAGTCGTCCAATGATACCTTGAACCCTTTTTTGCGGGCGGCAATGGCGAACTCCGATATTTTCTGGTGGTACTCGTTGATCCTCTCCGTTATTTCAAGCTTGATCTGATGAGGCTTTATATCGTGCAGGATGACTTGTTTATGCAGGTAGTCGAGATATTCCGGTTTGGTGATTTCATAGTTGCTGATATTCAATGACACCATCAGGTTACTGTCTTGCTTGAGCAGGTGCTGCAAATCATGCAGGGCGCGATGAGCAATAAAGAAGGAGATATGCTTATACAGCGCAAGCTTGGTGGCGATGGGAATGAACAGCTCGGGGGAGACCTGGCCATAGAGCTCATCCTTCCAGCGCAGCAGCGCCTCCACACCGACGATGTGATGTTGTACGGCATGCACCACTGGCTGATATTCGAGGTAGAGCTCCTCCCTTTTTATCGCGCGTATCAGACGAAACTCGAGGGAGCGCTTCTCTTCTTGATAGCTGGTGACCGAGAAGGCGATGAGGCCGCCGAAACACAATGCGATGACACAGTACAGCGCGATCAGCAGCGGGTGATAGGCGAGGATGCCTACGCTGTCATTGTAGGTCACGATGCAGTAATCGAAGGTGTCGCTGCACAGCCGGGTCGACAGGGTCGAAAAGTGGTTGCTCGCGGCGGGGGAGCCCGCCAATGAGATGAACTTGTGTTCCCCATTCTTGGTGACGAGCTCATACGAGAAATCCGCGGTGTCCTTGTATATCTGCTCCGCTCTCAGCCGAGAAGAAAACGCCACGACGTTGCCGAGGCGGGTCATATTTCGGATGAGCTGGGAGGGGAAGAGATCGCGCGGCTTGAGATAGACCTCGAATCCGGAGGCCGTGATGAAGTCATGGCGGGGAAGCTGCGATTGTTTCTCCAGGATCCCCCAGTTGGCGGTACAGAGCAGCTTGTCACCCTCGGCGATGCCTATGTCATCGACATAAGGGTAATAGGAGGCGATGATCCTGATTTTATCTATGGTGGGTTTGTTGCATTCGATGAGGGCGGCCTGGTTGACTGCACGTAATGAGGTCGCAAGCTGTAAGGTGACCTCATCCGATTTTATTAACAGGTTTTTTGAGAAAGCCAGCTGCTTGTTTTTCTGAAGTGCCAGGGTGGAAAAATGGCCGACAAGCAAAAATAAGAGCAATGAGATGAAACAGCCTAAATAAAGGTTCTTCGCGGGATCTTGGGGAAGTGGAAGTTGACAGACAGGGTGCTGGTAAACTGGCTGTCTCCAAACACACC
>NZ_JAPCIQ010000021.1:0-61218 GCF_027707405.1 Aeromonas sp. QDB68
CGGAATTGGTAGACGCGCTAGCTTCAGGTGTTAGTGTCCCACGGATGTGAGGGTTCGAGTCCCTCTCTTCGCACCATTATTCTGCAAAGGCCCGTTACGAGAGTAACGGGCCTTTTGTGTTTTCATGCCCCATGGCTATGCTGTTGAAGATGCTGCGCCACCACGGGGGTTTTCCCATGATCCTGGATACCGATATTCACAACTTCTATGAGCATCTGGTGCTCAAGGAGATAGAAAAACAGGGGTTGGCTCGAACATTGACCCCCTATCAGCTGGCAGACCTCTGCTGCCTGACACTCAACCAGCTTCCTTCCCACTATATCCGCCACGATGTCGACATGATCTACTTCACGACAGACGCCGAACGCAGCGAGATGGAGAAGAAGGTCATCGCCTCCCTGCGCCAGGCCTACGACAAGATCCAGGCCGTCCCCACTCGCCAGGCTTAATGCCAACCCTGCTGCCAGAGCAGAGTGACGACCCCTGTTATTCCCGCAACCGGCAGCAGGATCAACACCGGTCTCAGCCTGGGTTCCAGCATGACCCAGGCAGCCAGCAAGAACCCCAGGCTCCAGAACCCGTATTCCTTCTCCTGACCCCAGACCAGCACCGCCAGAAGGGCGGCCAAGAGCAGAGCGCGTGCTATCCAGTTCATTGGCATTGGTCCGAAAAAGATTAATGATAACTATTATCATCTTTGGTGTTGCCATCTGCAATCGAACTTGCCTATGGATCTCCGGCTATCAAACGGTGTCGATTGAACAGTGAAAAATGCCGATTAGATCAACTATTTTGTGGGATTTTAAAATTTTAAAGCTGTTTTGCCGAATGAGCAGGGATTTTACACCTCCGCTTTATGGTAGATTGCGCCCTCTTTTGGTAAGCCTCTCGGGATCGACGCATCCGCAGGACGAGAGGGGCTGACCTTGGCGAGCAAGAGTTTAGGGAGCGTCTATGCAAAACCAACAACACCACATCCGATTGCCGGGCATGTCGCAAGTATTTGCCTGCCTGGCCATTTTCCTGGCCCTGGCCTTCTCCTTCACCAGCGTGCTGGATCTGCCAATCCAGCTGGCACTGTTCATCGCCTGGTTCGTCATCATGGGACTCGGCATCAAGCTCGGCCATGATTACAAATCCCTGGAACAGGCGGCAGTCGACGGCGTCGCCAAGGGGATGGGGGCCATCCTGATACTGATCTCCGTCGGTGCCCTGGTGGGCACCTGGATTGCCGGCGGCATCGTCCCCAGCATCATCTACTTCGGCCTCAAGGTTATACACCCCTCCATCTTCCTGCTGGCGACCCTGATCATCTGCTCTCTCACCTCGCTGGCCACCGGCACCTCCTGGGGCTCGGCGGCCACCGCCGGCATCGCCATGATGGGTATAGGCCACAGCCTGGGGGTACCCGCGCCGCTGGTAGCCGGTGCCGTGCTCTCCGGCGTCTACTTCGGTGACAAGCTCTCCCCGCTCTCCGACTCCGTGGTGCTGGCCTCGACCATGTCCAACGTCGACGTGATGGAACACATCAAGGGGATGCTGCCCATCAGCCTGTTCTCCTACGTCATCACCGCCGCCCTGTTCACCGTGGTCGGCATGCAGTATTCCGGCAACGTCAGCCTGGAGCAGGTCAATCTGGTGATGGACGCCCTCGACAAGCAGTTCAACATCACCCCCATGGCCATAGTGCCCGTGGTGCTGGTGCTGGGCCTGTTGGCCAACCGCAAGCCCGCCTTCCCGGTGATCAGCTTCGGCGCCTTGCTGGGTCTTGTCTGGGCCATCGTCTTCCAGGACATGGATCCGGTGAAGGCAATGCACTCCGCCTACAGCCCGTTTGCCATTACCTTCGGCGTCGACTTCATCGACAACATCCTCGGCCGCGGCGGCATGGAGTCCATGCTGGGTTCCGTGGCCGTCATCATCTTCGGCTTGGGCTTCGGCGGTCTGCTGGAGAAGGTCGGCATCCTCTCCGTCATCGCCAGTGCCTTCGAGAAGCGCATCAACAGCGCCGGCAGCCTGACCAGCCACACCATCGGCACCGCCTTCTTGGCCAACGTGTTCGGTTCCGCTATGTATGTATCGCTGATCCTGACCCCCAAGATCATGGCCAAGAACTACGACAGACTGGGGCTGGCGCGCAAGAACCTCTCCCGCAACGCCGAGTTTGGCGGCACCCTCACCTGCGGCATGGTGCCCTGGAGCGACAACGGCATCTTCATGGCCGGGGTCCTCGGGGTAGCGACCCTCGACTACCTACCCTACATGTGGCTCAGCTTCACCTGCATCATTGTGACCATCACCCTCGCCTATCTGGGCAAGGGAGTGAACCGTGTACCGGTCACAGAGGCGGTGACAGCCCGCTAATTTCCGTAAAAACAACGACAAAGGCGCCATCACGGCGCCTTTGTCTGGGCGCGATTCGAGGTTAAGCTGGCACTCACCTTGATCGCACGTGGCAGGACGCCCAGATGAACTTCACCTTTCGCCAGATCCGCTATTTCGTGGCGGTGGCCGACAGCTTCTCGGTGAGCCGGGCAGCCGCCGAGCTGCACATCTCCCAGTCGGCGGTCACCAGCGCCATCCGCGAGCTGGAGACCGAGCTCGGCGCCGCCCTGTTCGAGCGCAACCCGCGCGGCGTCAGCCTCACCACCCAGGGCCACCAGTTTCTGCTGCACGCCCGTCGCATCCTAAGCGCCATGACCGAAGCCAGCCACTCCCTCAAGGCGGTGGCCCAGCAGGATCAGGGGCGGCTTACCATAGGCGTAACCACCCTGGTTGCTGGCTACTACCTGTCGGAAGCGCTCGGCCGCTTTCGCCGCGCCTTCCCGGCGGTACAGATCGAGGTGAAGGAGGATGAGCAGCCCTATCTCGAACACCAGATCGTCAACGGCGAGGTGGATGTGGGGATCCTGATGACCAACCGCACCATCCGCCAGGAGGCGTTCGATACCGAGCTGCTGACCCGCTCGCCGCTGCGGGTCTGGCTCGCCGCCAACCCCCCCTCTGCGCCGAGTCGACCCTCTCCCTCAAGGCGCTCGGCGAGGAGCCCATGATCTCGCTGACCGCCGACCAGCTGGACCAGATCATCGGCGGCGGCCTGCGCCGCTACGGCATCTCGCCGCGCATCGTGCTGCGTACCGCCTCGGTGGAAGCGGTGCGCAGCCTGGTGGCGAGCCAGCTCGGGCTCGCCCTGCTGCCGGACTTTGCCTACCGCCCCTGGTCGCTGGAGCAGGAGCGGGTCGAGGCCCGCGCCATCAAGGAGCCCATCCCCGCCATCGACATCGGTCTGGTGTGGCGGCGCGGCTCGCGCCTTGACTGGGCCGCACGCGAGTTCATCGACATCGCCAGAGATCAGAGCCGGCTGCGGGCCCGCCAGCACCTCCCCCGCTAGGACTGAGCCTGAACAGCCGTGACTCCGGCAAAAAAATCAGATTCATCTGCACTCGATATCGATTTTACAGATACCAAAGCCGCTAAAAATTGAAATTCTCATTGCTCACGGCTTCTCCTACGCTCATGACTGGTTAACAGGATGTTAATTGTCAGCGTGGCATCACAACCGTGCCCGCCCCAGCAAGGAGAGCAAGATGAAACTGACCCCCCTCACCCTGGCCCTGATCCCCGCCCTGCTGGCAGGCCAGGTCCAGGCTGCCCCCACCACCCTCGGCAAGGGTGAAGGCCAGCTCAACATCGTGGCCTGGGCCGGCTACGTGGAGCGCGGCGAGACCGACAAGAACTACGACTGGGTGACCGGCTTCGAGAAAGAGACCGGCTGCAAGGTCAACGTCAAGACGGCCGCCACCTCGGACGAGATGGTGGCGCTGATGAACGAGGGGGGCTTCGATCTGGTGACCGCCTCCGGTGACGCCAGCCTGCGCCTCATCGCCGGCGGCAAGGTGCAGGCGCTCAACCTGGCGCTCATCCCGAGCTACAGCAAAATTGATCCCCGCCTGCAGAATGCCCCCTGGCACACGGTGGACGGCAAGCACTACGGCGTGCCCTACCAGTGGGGCGGCAACATCTTGATGTACAACACCAAAGTGTTCCCCAAGGCGCCCGACTCCTGGAGCGTGGTGTTCGAGGAGCAGACCCTGCCGGACGGCAAGTCCAACAAGGGGCGGGTACAGGCGTTCGACGGCCCCATCCACATCGCCGATGCCGCCCTCTATCTGATGAGCCACCAGCCGGCGCTCGGCATCAAGGATCCTTACGAGCTCAACGAAGATCAGTACAAGGCCGCCCTCGACCTCCTGCGCCAGCAGCGCAAGCTGGTGGGACGCTACTGGCACGATGCCTTCGTCCAGATCGACGACTTCAAGAACGAGGGGTGGTGGCCTCCGGCTCCTGGCCGTTCCAGGCCAATACCCTGATCGCCGACAAGCAGCCTATCGCCACGACGGTGCCCAAGGAGGGCGTCACCGGCTGGGCCGATACCAGCATGGTGCACAGCGAGGCGAAGAACCTCACCTGTGCCTATCAGTGGCTGGAGCACTCCCTCAACAACAAGCTGCAGGGGGATCTCGCCTCCTGGTTCGGCTCCGTGCCCGTGGTACCGGCCGCCTGCGAGGGCAATGCCCTGCTCGGGAAAGAGGGGTGCAAGACCAACGGCATCGACAACTTCGATCGGGTTCACTTCTGGCGTACCCCTGACTCCCAGTGCAAGAGCCAGGGAACCTGCGTGCCCTACTACCGCTGGGTCTCGGACTATATCGCCATCCTGGGTGGCCGCTGAGGTGCCTCAGTAAATGCCGATATGGGGCCGGACAGGAGTCCGGCCCGCTTCCCACACAGACAAGGACGTCCCATGAATGCCGTACAATTTGACCGGGTCAGCCGCCACTATGGCGAGGTGAAGGCGGTCGACGACATCTCCTTCCAGATCCCGGCCGGCGAGTTTTTCACCCTGCTGGGGCCGAGCGGTTCCGGCAAGACTACCTGCCTGCGGATGATCGCGGGCTTCGAATACCCGAGCGAGGGGGAGATCCAGCTGTTTGGCGAGCCCTGCTCCACCGTGCCCCCCTACGATCGCAACCTTAATACCGTGTTTCAGGACTACGCCCTGTTTCCCAACATGGATGTGCGCGACAACATCGGCTACGGCCTGATGCTCAAGGGCGTCGCCAAGGCGGAGCGTTACCGCAAGGTGGACGAGATGCTGGAACTGGTGCGCCTGCCCGGCGTCGGCAACCGCAAGCCGGGCCAGCTCTCCGGCGGCCAGCGCCAGCGCATCGCCATCGCCCGAGCGCTGATCAACCAGCCGCGCATCCTGCTGCTGGACGAACCGCTCGGGGCCCTCGACCTCAAGCTGCGCGAGCAGATGCAGCTCGAGCTGAAAGCCTTGCAGCGCCAGCTCGGCATCACCTTCATCTTCGTCACCCACGATCAGCAGGAGGCGCTCTCCATGAGCGACCGGATCTGCATCTTCAATCAGGGCAAGATCGAGCAGATCGCCGCGCCGGATACCATCTACGACGCCCCCGCCACCCCCTTCGTCGCCCGCTTCGTCGGCACAGTCAACCTGTTCGAGGGGGAGCAGGCCCGCCGTCTGTGCGGCGATGCTCAGCAGATGATGGTGCGCCCGGAGCGGATCCGCCTCGCCGAGGCCGGCACACCGGGCTGGTCCGGGGTGGTGCGCGAAGTGGAGTATCTCGGCCCCTTCGTGCGCTACCGGGTCGATCTCGGCGAGCAGCTCGAGCTTATCGTCAACCACCCCAACGAGGGCCAGGCCCGTCTGCCCCGTGGCGCCCGGGTCAGCCTCAGCTGGCCGGAGCAGGCGATCCATCGCCTGCACACCGCCCCTCAGGGAGCTCAACCATGAGCGCCCCCCACAGTGCGAGCCTTGCCATGAGCCAACCCACTGCCCCCCTCTCCTATCGGCCGCTGCGGCGCCTCTCCACCCTGCTCTACGGGCGGCCGGGTCTGTTGCTGGCCATCCTGCTGGGGCCCCCCCTGCTCTGGCTTGGCATCATCTATGTCGGCTCCCTGCTGATGCTGCTCTCCAACGCCTTCTTCGGACTGGACGAGTTCAGCGGCCAGATCCGCCACGAGCTGGGGCTGCAGAACTTCGTTGCCCTGCTGCGGGCTGAGAACCTGGACGTGATCCTGCGCACCGTCGGCATGTCGCTGCTGGTGACCCTGGCCTGCGCCCTGCTCGGCTTTCCGGTGGCCTACTACATGGCGCGCTACACCAGCGGCAAGACCCGGGCTCTGTTCTACGTCGGCATCATGCTGCCGCTCTGGTCCAGCTATCTGGTACGGGTCTACGCCTGGAAGCTGATCCTGGCCAAGGAGGGGGTCATCAGCTGGCTGGCAGATACTCTGGGACTGGACTGGCTGCTGGACGCCATCCTCTCGCTGCCGGTGATAGGGGGGCCGTCGCTCTCGTTCTCGCGCATCGGCACCTTCATCGTGTTCGTCTACGTCTGGCTGCCTTTCATGATCCTGCCCATCCAGGCGGCGGTGGAGCAGATCCCGCGCTCCTTGCTGGAGGCGAGCGGCGATCTCGGCGCCACCCCTACCCAGACCTTTCGCACCCTGATCCTGCCGCTGGCCCTGCCCGGCGTGGTGGCGGGCTCCATCTTCACCTTCTCCCTGACGCTGGGGGACTACATCATCCCCAGCATCATAGGCAACTCCACCATGTACATAGGTCAGGTGGTCTACATGCAGCAGGGCACGGCGGGCAACCTGCCCTTCGCCGCCGCCTTCTCGCTGGTGCCGATCCTCATCATCGCCATCTACCTGACCATCGCGAAACGCCTGGGGGCCTTCGATGCGCTCTAATACTTCCATGAAGCGGGACCATGGCAGCCAGCCCTCCGGCCTGCTCAAGTACGCGGCCATCGGCGGTCTCCTGTTCCTGCACTTTCCGATCCTGTTCATCTTCCTCTACGCCTTCACCAGCGAGAGCAAGAGCTACCAGTTCCCGCCCCCCGGCATCACCCTCAAGTGGTTCGAGGTGACCCTCAACCGCCCCGACGTGTGGCGCGCGATCCAGCTGTCGCTGGAGGTAGCGGGACTGGCGACGCTGGCCGCCATGGTGCTCGGCACCCTGGCGGCGGGGGCCATCGCCCGCAGCCGCTTCTTCGGCCAGGAGGTGGTATCGCTGTTGCTGGTGCTGCCCATCGCCCTGCCCGGCATCGTCACCGGCATCGCGCTGCGCTCCGCCTACGGGGTGATGGAGATCCCTTTCAGCTTCTGGACCATCGTCATCGGTCACGCCACCTTCTGCGTGGTGGTGGTCTACAACAATGCCCTGGCGCGCTTTCGCCGCACCAACCAGAGCCTCATAGAGGCGTCGATGGATCTTGGTGCCGACAGCTTCCAGACCCTGCGCTACGTGATCCTGCCCAATCTGGCCACGGCACTGCTGGCGGGGGGCATGCTGGCGTTTGCCCTGAGCTTTGACGAGGTGATCGTCACCACCTTCACCGCGGGCCAGCAGACCACGCTGCCGATCTGGATGTATCAGGAGCTGATCCGGCCACGGGACAGGCCGGTCACTAACGTGGTGGCGCTCATCATAGTGGCCTTCACCACCATTCCCATTCTGCTTGCCTACTACCTCACCCGCGACGGCCAGGACGTTTCCGGCAGCGGCAAATAACGACTCAACGCGTGCGCAAGGATGCAACCATGAAACTCTCTACCCAACTTTTGATCGACGGTCAGTTCGTCACCGGTGACGGCCAGGCCGAGCCCATCCTCAACCCGGCCACCGGGGAGCTCATAGCCTCCGTGCCTGAAGCCTCGTTCGAGCAGGTGAACCGGGCGGTGAACGGCGCCCAGCGCGCCTTCGCCCAGTGGAGCCGCACCACCCCGGCGAGCCGCAGTACCCTGCTGCTGCGCCTGGCCGATGCCATCGAGCGCCACGCCGAGGAGTTCGCGGCCCTCGAATCCCTCAACTGCGGCAAACCCTATCTGGCGGTGCTCAATGACGAGCTGCCGGCGGTAGTGGACTGCTTCCGCTTCTTCGCCGGCGCTGCCCGCTGCCTGCAGGGGCCGCTGGCGGGGGAGTACATCGAGGGGCACACCAGCATGATCCGCCGCGACCCCATCGGTGTGGTGGGCAGTATCGCCCCCTGGAACTATCCGCTGATGATGGCGGCTTGGAAGATGGCCCCGGTGCTCGCCGCCGGCAATACGGTGGTGCTCAAGCCCTCCGAGCAGACCCCGCTCACCGCCCTGCGCCTGGCGGAGCTCGCCAGCGAGCTGTTCCCCCGCGGCGTCATCAACATCGTCTGCGGCCGGGGCGAGAGCGTGGGGGCGCCGCTGGTGGAGCACCCGCTGGTGCGCATGGTGTCCCTCACCGGTGACATCGCCACTGGCCAGAAGATCCTGCAGAGCGCCGCCCGCACCATGAAGCGCACCCATCTGGAGCTTGGCGGCAAGGCGCCGGTCATCATCTTTGACGATGCAGACTTGGAGGCCGTGGTGGCCGGCATTCGCACCTTCGGCTTCTACAACGCCGGCCAGGATTGCACAGCCGCTTGCCGCATCTATGCCCAGGGCAAGATCTACGACAAGTTCGTCGCCGCCATGACCGAGGCGGTTGCCTCCATCAAGGTGGGCGGTCCGCGCGAGGAGGGGGTGGAGATGGGGCCGCTCATCTCGGACCGGCAGCGCAACCGGGTGGCCAGCTTCGTGGAGCGGGCCCAGAGCAGCGGTCACGTCGAGGTGACGGCGGGAGGCAAGATCCGCCCCGGCAACGGCTTCTTCTTCGAACCGACCCTGATCGCCCATGCCCGTCAGGAGGATGAAATTGTGCGCCGGGAGGTATTTGGCCCGGTGGTGTCGGTGACCCGCTTTGGCGACGCCGAGCAGGTGGTGCAGTGGGCCAACGACTCGGACTACGGCCTCGCCAGCTCGGTCTGGACCCGGGATCTCGGCCTTGCCAGCAAGGTAGCCAGCCACCTGCAGTACGGCTGCACCTGGATCAACACCCACTTCATGCTCACCTCCGAGATGCCCCACGGCGGCATGAAGATGTCCGGCTACGGCAAGGATCTCTCCCTCTACGCGCTGGAGGACTACACGGTGCCGCGCCACATCATGGTCAAGCTCTAGGCTCCACTCCGTCCCCCTGAAAACAAGATGGCCCCTTGGGGCCATCTTGTTTTGCATCAGGTCTGTGCATCCCTGCAGTGCACCGACGCAGCGTCACCATTCACCCGACCGCGACCCGCATCAACGTCATGACAACCGCCACAACCAGTGGTGATCCAGAATCAGCAGACCAAACAGCAGCATCAGGTGATAGATGGAGAAACGGAAGGTGCGCATCGCCTGGCCGGGCCGATCCCCGTACTTCAACAGCCAACCATGCCAGCAGAATCCGAGGTTCAACCCAAGGCTGCCGACCAGGTAGACAAGCCCCGACATGCCGATCAGATAGGGCAGCAGACAGACGAGCGTCAGGATCAGCAGATAGAGCAGGATGGCTGTCTTGGTGAAATCGGTGCCGTGGGTGACCGGCAGCATGGGAATGTCGGCACCGGCATAGTCATCGCGCCGGTGGATGGCCAAACACCAGAAATGGGGCGGCGTCCAGGTAAAGATGATCATCACCCGCAGCCAGGGCTCGGCCGAAAGCTGCCCCGTGATGCTGGTCCAGCCCAAGAGCGGCGGCATGGCTCCCGCCAATCCGCCGATGACGATATTCTGCGGCGTGGCCCGCTTCAGCAGCAGGGTATAGACGACCGCATAGCCGAACAGGCTGGCCAGGGTTAGCCAGGCAGTCAGGGGATTTACGCCCCAATGGAGCAGAACAAACCCCGACAGTGCCAGACAGATCGCGAAACTCATCGCCTGCCCCGGCGTGATCCGTCCCATGGCGACCGGGCGCCAGCGCGTTCTGCGCATCCGGGCATCGATGCCGCTATCCAGAGAATGGTTCATGGCCGCCGCCCCGGCAGCGAGCAGTCCAATCCCCGCCAGGCCCAGTATCATCTCGTCCAGAGAGGCGCGTGTCGGCTCGGCCAGCAGCATGCCCACCCAGGCGGTCAGGAGCAGCAGGGCGACCACCTTTGGTTTGGTCAACTGACAATAATCGCGCACCCGGCGGAGGGCAAAGCGCTGTGCCCGCCCTCTCCCATTCATGTCCGGCTCCTGACCATCCCAGGGGATGGCAAGGGGTCGTGATGATGCAAAGAGAGGCTCCCGCGCGCCAGCACACAACAGGCCAGCAGGTGGGCGGCCACCAGATTGTGTGCAAGGGCGTTGGCCAGCGGCAGGGCCAGATGGACGTTCGCCAATCCCAAGGCAATCTGCACGGTCAGCAGACCCAGCAACAGCCAGCCAAACCCTCTCAGGGGGGTCCGCTGGCAGAGCAGCGCGAGGGCGAAAGCACCCACCAGCAAGGCCGTGGTCAGCGCTCCCAGGCGATGGGCGATGTGAATGGTCTGGCGCGCCTCCTTGCCCAGCACGCCGAACTCATAGCTGGCGTGCCCCAGAGGGAGATGAAAGGCTTGCGCCCAATTCAGCTCTGCCTGCCAGTTGCCCTGGCACAAGGGAAACTCCACACACGCCATGGCCGCATAGTTCGCCGACGTCCAGCCCCCCAGCGCGATATGCAGCAGCAACACGCCACAGGCCATGCTGCCAAGCCAGGAAACGCCCTGGTGTACGGGCGGGGGTGAAGGGAAACCTGCCAATTCGGCCCGATAGAGCCATAGCAAGGTCAGGATGGCGAAGCCGCCCAGCAGATGAGTGGTCACCACCAGGGGATGCAGGGCCAGGGTCACCGTCCACATACCCAGTGCCGCCTGACCCGCAACCAGCACCAGCAAGATGAGCGAGAGGTGACGCAGTCGGCCGCCTGTACGCCAGCCCAAGCCGGACAGGAGCACAATCACGCCTCCCAGCACCCCGGCGCAGTAGCGATGCACCATCTCGCTGCGCGCTTTGTGAGGAACAAGCGGGCTGGCCGGATAGCGCTGTGCCGCCAGTTCCGCATGCTCAGCGCGGGGAATGGCCAGGGAACCATAGCAACCTGGCCAATCGGGGCAAGCCAGCCCGGCATCCGTCAACCGGGTATAAGCACCGAGCGCGATGACAAGAACTGCCAGCGCAATGGCCACGGAGGCCAGCCTCTTGTGCATCTTCATATGACGCCTCGTTGACCGTGCAGTCACCAGAAGATGCGAGTCCCATGTCGGCTGCATCGTCACTGCACCCCACGCTGATATTTGAGCAGTTGCTGCAGATCCGACAGTACCGCCTTGCCAAGCAACGGCCAGGTCGTCGTGCTGCCGGGCACCTCGTAACGCAAGATGGCCAAGCCGCGGGCGTCCACCAGCAGTATATCCCCCTCCCTCATTTCACTGTTTGCCTCGTGAGGTGGCGTCAACTGGACCAGCTCCAGCTTGTCCAGGTTGCGGCCAAGTGCCGCCTGGATGCGCGCCATCAGCACAGGGACCTGCCGGCATTGCCCCTCGCAGCGAGGGGCCACCAGATAGACCAGTCGCCATTGGTGCTGATGGGCAGGAAGCGGTTGCAACAGATAGATATCCTGGTGCAGCCAGTGCCCCTTGCTGCGCGTGCCGGGTTCATACCAGCCCTGGTGAAGAGTCAGAGCCGCCAGCACCACAGGCAGCAGGATCACCGCAGCAAAGAGCGCTGGCACCCGCCAGCGTCGCCATCCGCTCATGGGGAGCACCTCCTTGTCAGCATGACCCCCCTGACAGAACCACCAGCGCCAAGCCGAGCCATTGCACCGCATAGGCCCGGTGTTTTTCGGGCGGCATGACATTGTGCTGGTAGTGATAGAGGAATGGGGTTCGTCTTTGATACAACACGGCGTCTGCAAGCGGGACTCCGATTGCCTGTCGCAGGGTCTCGACCCTGATGGATTGCAGCCGGTTCGGGTAGGGGCCTGGTTCTATGTTCTGTCCCAGCAGGAAGCCGCCGGGAGCCATGCGCAGAACACCTTCAAGGGTCATTGCGGCGGGAATGGCGGGATTGGGCAATTGCGACCTGTCGGATGGCGCAGGCACCCATCCCAGGTTGACCAGCAACTGTGAGGATCCCCCCTCTGTGCGTACCGGGATGAGCACGTCATAGCCAACCTCCCCGTTGACGATCTGGTTGTCCAGCAACCAGACATAAGGGCTGATCCACTCGGCTTTCCCTTGCAGAGGCTGGCCATCCAGTGACTCCGGGTGTTGCCAGTCGATCTGGGCCAATGTCCTTGGCCCGGCCTGCTGCATCTTTGCCATCTGCGCCAGCCAGGCCGTTTTTTCCATTCCGCGCTGCCACTGCCAGAACGCCAGCTTGCACAAACCGGCCGTCACCACCAGAGTGAACAACAAGACGAACCAGCGTCTGTGATGCCATGGTCGTCGCTTGTCTCGTGCAGCCGAATCGCGCATATCGAGGAGGATCCCAAGATGTTGATCAAGGTCGTTCTGATACTCATGCTGCTGCTCATCATCGGCCAGCTGTTTCACGCCCTCTGGCTGATGCTCAGTGAAGGCAATACGCAAAAGATGTCGGTACCTCTGGGCCGGCGCGTCTTCTTCTCCCTGCTGGTGGTCATCATACTGCTGCTCTCTCTCGCGATGGGCTGGCTGGAGCCCAACCCTCGCCCCTACTGAGCACGGCATCAAAGCAGGTAGACAAAGACGAACAGACAGAGCCAGATCACATCGACGAAGTGCCAGTACCAGGCCGCAGCCTGGAAAGTGAAATGACGCTGTGGGGTGAAATGATCCCTCAACATGATTCGCAGCCAGATGATGGTCAGGAAAAGGGTGCCCAGCAGCACGTGCAGTCCATGGAACCCGGTCAGAATGAAGAAGGTATTGCCATAGATGCCGGAATCCAGCCGCAACCCGAGATCCCGATAGGCATGCAGATACTCATAGCCTTGAAACCACAGGAATGTCAGCCCGAGCACCACAGTTGCCAGCAACATCCCCTTGAGCCGCATGCGTCTGCCGTTTTCCAGACTCATGTGTGCAAACAGCAGGGTCACGGAGGAGCCGAGCAGGATCAAGGTATTGATGAGGGGGATCCCCTGCCAGGGCATGGCCTGGGTCGTGGCCCCGCCGGGCGTCTTGAGCAGGGGCCAGTGAGCGGTGAAATCCGGCCACAGCAGCTGGCCCGTCATCACCCTGTGGCCCGCACCATCCAGCCAGGGCACCGCAAGCTGGCGTGCATAGAACAGCACTCCGAAAAAAGCCAGAAAGAACATCACTTCAGAGAAGATGAACCAGACCATGCCCTGCCTGAAGGATCTGTCCATCTGGGCGCTGTAGAGCCCGGTCATGGACTCCCGGATGATGTGACGGAACCAGCCAAACAACATGAATGCCAGCAGGGCGACACCGGCCATCATCAGATACCGGCCGAAACCGGTCTGCCCACTCGTCACTTCATTGACCAGATGTCCCGCCCCCAACGCCAGGAAAAACAGTGCAATGGCACCAATGATGGGCCAGCGACTCTGGTCCGGGACATAATAGGTCTGGTTCACCTTGGCCATGGTCATTTCCTCTGTGCGAGTGCCGGTGCAGGTACGGACTCCGTGATGTCATAGAGCGAGTAGGAAAGCGTGATGGTATTGATGCTGTCCGGTAGTGCCGGATCGATATAGAACTTGAGCGGCATCAGCTTGCTCTGCCCTGCCCTCAGCTCCTGGTGATCGAAGCAGAAACACTCCACTTTCTTCAGATAGGCTGCGGCGGGACCGGGAGAGACCGACGGGACCGCCTGACCCACCATGGTCCGCTCCGTGGGATTGAACACCCGAAAGTTGACCATCTTCACCTCCCCCGGCCGCACCGACAGCCGAGTCGTCTCACCGCTGAACTCCCACGGCATCCGGGTATCCGCATGAGCAAGAAACTCGATCTGGATGCTCCGCTTGCTGTCGATCACCGCCCGCTCCGTACTGGCCGCTTGATCAGACGTCTTGCCATTGAGGCCGGTGATCCGGCAGAAGACGTCATAAAGCGGCACCAGCGCAAAGGCAAAACCAAACATGACGAGCACGACCAGAGCCAGTTTTCTGAGCAAGGGGGCATGACTGACCTTGGTCATATGACCCCCCTAACGCTCTTCCGACCGGATATCCGGTGGAGTCTGGAAACTGTGATAGGGAGGGGGAGAAGAGAGCGTCCATTCCAGCCCCTCGGCCCCCTCCCATACCCGATCGCTCGCCTTGGCTCCGCCTCTGATGCATTTGATCACCCCCCAGACAAACAGCAGCTGGGACAGGCCGAAGGCAAAGCCCCCCAGGCTGATCAGCATGTTGAAGTCGGCAAATTGCAGGGCGTAATCGGGAATGCGGCGAGGCATGCCCGCCAGCCCGACAAAATGCATGGGGAAAAACAGCACATTGACCGAGACGAGCGAACACCAGAAGTGCCATTGGCCGAGCCGCTCGTCATACATGTGCCCCGTCCATTTCGGCAACCAGTAGTAGGCCGCAGCCAGGATCGAGAAGACGGCACCGGTCACCAGCACATAATGGAAATGGGCCACTACGAAATAGGTGTCGTGATACTGAAAATCAGCTGGCGTCATGGCCAGCATCAGCCCGGAGAAACCGCCAATGGTGAACAGGGTGATGAAGGCGATGGCAAACAGCATGGGGGTCTCGAATGTCAGAGAACCACGCCACATGGTAGCAAGCCAGTTGAATACCTTTACCCCTGTCGGCACCGCGATCAACATGGTGGTGTACATGAAGAACAGCTCCGCCACCACGGGCAATCCGGTAGTGAACATGTGGTGAGCCCAGACCATGAAGGAGAGCAAGGCGATGCTGCTGGTGGCATAAACCATGGAGCGATAACCGAACAGCTTCTTGCGGGAGAAGGTCGGAATGATGCTGGAGACGATGCCGAAAGCCGGCAATATCATGATGTAGACTTCCGGGTGCCCGAAGAACCAGAAAATGTGCTGAAACAGGACAGGATCCCCCCCACCGGCCGCATCGAAGAAACTGGTCCCGAAATACTTGTCCGTCAGCACCATGGTCACCGCAGCCGCCAGCACCGGCATGACAGCGATGAGCAGAAACGCCGTGATGAGCCAGGTCCAGACAAACAGCGGCATCTGCATCCAACCCATGCCCGGCGCCCGCAGGTTGAAGATGGTCACGATGACGTTGATGGCCCCCATGATGGAGGAGATCCCCATGATGTGAATGGCAAAGACGAACAGGGCCGTGCTGTTGCCGCTGTACTGGGTGGACAGGGGGGCATAGAAGGTCCAGCCAGAACTGGGGCCGCCTCCCTCCATAAACAGGCTCGACAGGAGGATGAGGAAAGCAAACGGCAGGATCCAGAAGCTCCAGTTGTTCATGCGGGGCAACGCCATGTCAGGGGCCCCAATCATGATGGGGATCAGCCAGTTGGCGAGGCCGGTGAAGGCGGGCATAACGGCACCAAAGACCATGATAAGGCCGTGTACCGTGGTCATCTGGTTGAAAAACAGGGGTTCCACCAGTTGCAGTCCGGGCTGGAACAGTTCTGCCCGGATCACCATGGCCATGGCGCCACCGGTAAAGAACATGGTGAGAGCAAAGCACAGATACAGGGTACCGATGTCCTTGTGATTGGTGGTGTAGAGCCAGCGCCTCAGACCGGCCGCTGGCTGGTGGACATGTTCGCTGTGCGGGGTATCCGTGATTCCATCACTCATGCCGACGCCTCACTTGTCCTTGTCCGGATTGGCCGGGTTGAGAAGGGACTGCACCTCGGCTGGCTGCACAAGGTCGCCGGTCTTGTTATCCCAGGCATTGCGTTCATAGGTGATGACGGCGGCCAGTTCCTGCGCCGTCAACTGTTTGCCAAAAGGCTGCATCGCCGTGCCGCTCTTGCCATGCAGGACGATGTCCAGATGCTGGGCCCGATGTTCCGCCTGTGTGGTCACCTTGCTGCCATTGAGCGCCGGGAAGATGCCGGGCAATCCGGTACCCGCGGGCTGATGACAGGCAGCGCAGTGCCCCAGATAGACTTTCTCCCCCTGTGCCATGGCTTGTGGCAACGTCATGGTCTCCGCTGCCTGCGCCTGTTGCTGTGCCTTGGCAGTTGCCTGCTCGTCTCCCTTTCTGGCAATCCACTTCTCGAACTCCTCTGCGGATTTGGCCACCACAACCACAGGCATGAAACCGTGATCCTTGCCGCACAGCTCGGCGCACTGCCCACGATAGGTGCCCGGCTTGTCGATCCGGGTCCAGGACTCGTTGATGTAGCCAGGATTGGCGTCTTTTTTCACGGCGAAGGCGGGAACCCACCAGGAGTGAATGACATCGTCCGAGGTCATCAGGAAACGGATCTTCTTGCCGACCGGCAATACCAGAGGGTTATCCACCTCCAGCAGATAATTGCCGCCCTTGGGGACATCACCGGAGATCTGCTGTTTGCTGGTCGCCAGCAGGGAATAAAACGCCACTGGATACTCTAGGTATTTGTAATGCCATTTCCATTGCGAGCCCGTGACGAGGACGGTGAGATCGGCCTTGGAGGTATCCTCCATCTTCAACAGGGTCGAGGTTGCCGGTGCCGCCATCGCGATCAGTATCAACACGGGGATGACCGTCCACAGCAACTCGATGCGGGTGCTTTCGTGAAACTGGGCGGCTTTGGCACCGCGCGATTTTCGATGGTGCACGATGGACCAGAACATGATGCCGAAGACGAGCAGACCGATGACGCAACAGATATAGAAAATCGTCATGTGCAGGTCATAGACCTGCTGGCTGATGGCGGTCGCCCCGCGCGTCATGTTGAACCGGATCTCATTGGCAAAGGCGCTGCTGCTGATGAACCACATCATCATTCCGGCACCTGCCTGAGCTGCATCGTTTCTCACATTGCACTCCCTGTGCACGTTGGAGAAGATGGCCTGCATTCCATACACCCAACGCTAACCATCTGAAAATAATGCATTTATTAAAATTCATTTCACATTCAAGTATTAGTCCATATTCAGAAAAAACCAAAATGCAGACAGCCCTGACCAGGCTCATCAGAGCAGTGGCAATGGGCAAAACGCGAGCAGGGAAGAGGGAGAAACGGGTCCCGGGGTGGCCGCGCCTTGAACGGAGAGAGCTTCAGCCATGGTGAGTCGAATCGATGTGCAGAACCCGGGAGGGGCCATTGGTTCCTCCCGGGCTCCGTGGTTTTCTGCCGTGCCAGAGGCGGGGTCAGCCCGCTGGGGCTTGCTGAGCCAGTAGTCTGGCCAGCAGGGAGCGCAATGCTTTTATCAGGGCGGGTTTGCCCGCGACACCCTGTCGGGCAGCCAGCTCGGACCAGGACGCATATTGCCAGATGGTGGCGATCAGCAACCGTCGTTCATCCTGACTCAACCCGTCCAGCATCATCACTCGCCGGAGCAGCCAGCGTTGCAGTGTCGCCTGGCACAATTCGAATGGCTTGTGATGGTGGGCAAAACAATCGAGTTCCCGATGCTCGAATTCATCCAGATCCGGCACATGAGTGACAGGTCCGCCTCTGAGGGATAGCCAGACCAGTTCGGTATCCAGCCTCTTGAGTTCACCCGCCAGCAGGGCCGGCAACTGGCTCATGAAACGCTGTCGCCATTGCGCCAGCTCGGCGTGATATTCCGATTGCAACGGCATCAGCAGCAAAGCTGCATGACTGCCGCTGGCCGCATCGCGCTGCAGACCAAGACGCAGCACCTTCAATCCCGCCTTGAGCCAGAATGGCAGCAGATCTGGACTGGCGGAGAAGGCAGATCCCAGATAATCGACCCCTAATACCCGATAATGTGATACCAGCTTGTCCAGCAACCAAGACCCCAGCCCGAGACGATGAAGGGCAGGATGGATGGCGATGCGCATCACCCTGGCATAAGAGCGCTCCCCCGCCGTCACGAAACCGGCGTGGGCCAGCAGCGACTGGGGCAGCAGATGTCCACGAGGGCGCCTTCGTCCGGCCCAGATTGCGTGCGCCAGATCAGGGGGGATATTGCCCTCCCGCGCGACCAGCGCCACCCCGAGCAACTCCTGTCCCTGCTCCATCAGATGAATGTCGAGATCCGGCCCCTCCAGTAAATACCGCAGATCACTGGGGCTGGTCTGGTAGTGAGCCAGCACGAGCAGGCCGAACACCCGATTGAGCAGCGCGTCATCACGGGCCAGCTCATCTTGTCCGACCAGGCGCCAGGTCGGTGATGTCGGGGGATGAGGTGCCGATATGTCGGCATTCAGACCAAGGAGCCGGAAGATCAGAGGCTCCAGCGGATCGCTCAGGCTCCAGCGAATGGGCTCCACCAGGTGCAGCTCCTGCCAATCCGGGGTTTGCTCATCGAGTACCCTCTTGAAGCGCAGATGAAAGCCGCGCCCCGTCCCCTCATAGCCGTGCTCCGTTGTAGCGAAGACAATGCGACTGTGACGGGCCAGCATGGCTTCCAGCAGTGGGGTCGGGATGGCGGCGGCTTCATCTACCAGCAGCAGATCCGCCAGCACGTCTCCTTGAGCCACCCGATCAGGGGACACATAGCTCAGACCGGCCAGCCGCTCAGGCATCTCTGCCAGCGCGCGCTCTGCATGGGCAAAAAGTGTCGCCACTGTAGCGTGGGAAGGGGCAGTCACCGCTATCGTCAAGGCCGGATCCCGACTCAGCAAGTCGGCGCTCGCCAGCCCCAGCACGGCGCTCTTGCCACGACCGCGATCGGCGCTCAGCACCAGGGGGCGACGGCGATGGCCGTGCAACACGTTGTGGATGGCGGGCAGCGCACGGGCCTGATCCGCGCTTAGCGGCCGGTCCCCGTCGAGAGGCTGCCAGGTAATATCACAAGAGGCAGGCGTCAGATCTCGCGCCGGATCTTCTTCCAGCAACCGTACCAGACGGGAGATGAACCCCTGCCCGGCACGATCGACCTCCTCTGGCTGGGCGACCAGCCTCTGACGATCAGGGTCTGGGTAGGTCGGCCATGCCTCCCGCGGCGGGGTCAGCAGAAGCAAGAGCCCCCCAGCCCTCAATGTCCCCGCCAAGGCACCGAATGCATCGGGGTGAAAACCACTGAAGGCATTGAATACCAGGGTGTCGCACTCCTGACCGAGCCGTTGAAGCGCCTTGGCGGCAGGCTGCGGAACATGACGCTCAGGACCCTGCCCCAGCCAGAACACCGCCCCCCACAGCAAGGATTCGGCACGAACGATGCAGTCATCCTGCTCCCCTTCCAGCCAGATCAGACGTCGCTCGCCGGCATGAGCGATAGCGTGGCGCAAGGCGAGCAGCTCGGCTGACATCATGGAGCTGGGCTGGCGTCTGGCTTCACACGGGGTTCAAACATGCGCTCCCCCATCTGGTCGATGAAGGTATGGGCCTTTTGCACCATGAAGCGCTCGGCATCCGCCGGGTTGGCAAAGAGATCGGAGCGGATGAAGCGATGGGTCTGTAATTGCCCGTCTATCTCCCTGGTGATGCGACCTGCCAGCCTGTATTGCCCCCCTTCCGCCATGGGCTCGGGATAGATGAGATAGCCCATGTATTCGATGGGCTCAACCTCGGGGCTCTGGGCGATCTCTCCCTTGAACAGGGCATTGAATAGTTTTTTGAACATGTTCGCATCCTCTCTGATGAAGGCATTCTCCCCAAGGGTGGAATCACTGGCAAGCACGGGATCTTATTACCATTCGTTCTTTGCACTACGAACCATTCTCATTTAGATTTCATCTCATTCCAGCATGAGGTCCAGATTATGTACGTGTGTTTGTGCCGCGGCATCACAGATAACCAGATCCGCAAGGCGGTACAGGCAGGCAAGACTGAATTCCGACAGTTGAAACAGTCGCTGGAAGTCGGTACTCAATGTGGTAAATGTGTGCGCATGGCGATGGAGATCATCGCTACCGAAATCGACAAGATGGAGTCAGAGCAGGCACCGCTCTATTACGAAGTGGCGTAAAACCGCCGACTTCTCGTCTTCATCTCTCCTTCTGCCCTCCAGGGGACGACTTTCCCCATCACGTTATGGTCATGTTTCTGGACTAAGCTCTAGTGATCGTTGCCTAGGCTCGAACACGAGGAGTAATGTCGATGAAAGGAGATCCCAAAATCATTGCCCACCTCAACAAGGTGCTGGCCAATGAGCTGGTTGCCATCAACCAATACTTCCTGCATGCCCGCATCTATGATGACTGGGGCCTCAAGGGGCTGGGGCACAAGGAGTATCACGAATCCATCGATGAGATGAAACATGCCGACGAGCTGGTCAAGCGGGTGCTGTTTCTGGAAGGGCTGCCCAACTTGCAGGATCTGGGCAAGCTGCGCATCGGTGAGACGGTGGAAGAGATGCTGCGCTGTGACTTGTCTCTGGAGATGGACGCCATCCCCGACCTGAAAGTCGCCATCACCTATGCCGAGTCCGTGCAGGACTACGTCAGCCGTGACCTGTTCCAGGAGATCCTGGAGGATGAAGAGGAGCATGTGGACTGGCTGGAAACCCAGCTCGATCTCATCGCCCGCATCGGTCTGGAAAACTACCAGCAATCCCAGCTCCATGCCGAGTCATCCTGAATCTAGATGACATCAAGAGACAATCCCAACCCGCCCTGGCGGGTTTTTTCATGGCACCAGCGGCAGAGATCTTGCCCAACGATACGGTAGCCAACCTGGTTGCTGACAAGGCAGGCCAGAGGCTGTCAGGATGGCAGGCGCCGGATTGAACCGCCTCCGGGATCACAGTTACGATGCATGGGGCAGCGGCAGGCGCCGCTTTCGATTAGGATACGACCCCATTCCCATCATTTTGCTACGGATGACCTCCATGGAACTGATTGCACGCGAGATGGCGCCCCACAAACGGGTTGCCCTGGTGGCTCACGACAACATGAAAGCCCCTCTGCTGAACTGGGTGCTGCGCCGCAAGGAGGAGCTCAAGCTCCACCATCTCTATGCGACCGGCACCACGGGCACCCTGCTCGGCAAGAAGGCGCAGCTGCCCATTACCTGCCTCTTCTCCGGCCCCATGGGAGGGGATCAGCAGCTCGGCGCCCTCATCGCCGAAGGGAAGATAGACGTGATGATCTTCTTCTGGGATCCCCTCAATCCCGCCGCCCACGATCCTGACGTCAAGGCCCTGCTGCGCCTCGCGGCCGTCTGGAACATCCCGGTCGCCACCAACGAGGCGACGGCGGACTTCATCATGGACAGCCCGCACATGCAGCAGGCATTCAGCGTCCAGGTGCCCGACTACGCCGGCTACCTCAAGGCCAGAACCGAATAAGCAACGCCAGACAGCAAAGAGCCGGAACAGATGTCCGGCTCTTTTCTTTCATGGGGGGAGAAGGTCAGCGCTGGAGGCTTTTCTGCGCGAATTTGGGCCTGGCATTCATGATCTGCTCCACCTGCTCGTCGCTCATCTTGCCCCGCGACAGTCCCAGAACCTTGTAGGTCAGCAGAGGGCGAGCCGGCAGGGCGATCATCAGGGCGCGGATCTGGTTCTCGTCCTCCTTCTCTCGCGCCGGCTTGCCGTAGGCGTAGGTGAGCACGCCGGCATCCATCAGGTTTTTGACGGCGGGTTCGGTGATCGGCAGGTTTATGACGCTTTTCCGTTGCAGTACGAACTCCCGCAGCACCGCCTTCTCGTTGAAGTCGAGGAAGCCAATCATCTGGGCCAGCTGATCCTGCTGGCGGCGGGACTGCCACTCGTCACAGGCCCACTCCCAGGCGATCAGGAAGCCCTGACTGCAGAAATAGGAGATGGCGATCAACATGCCGACTCCAAGCCAGGCCGCATGAGCCGTGGCCCACTGGCTCACGGCACCTTTCATCAATCCGGCCGGAAACAGCAGGATGATGCTGCAGCAGAGCAGCAGCCAGACCATCAGCCAGTTGAGGCGATTAAGCTGGTAAAAATGTTGGATCCACCGTTTCATCGTTCACCCTTCCCAAGTCAATGTGGACAGTAGCCAACTCATAGCAATCGCTGTGCCAGCACAAGGATCCCCGTAAAAAGATCAGGATCCCGGACGGGAGAGTCGAGGGTTGTCACATCCTTTTACAACTTGTCGCGCGGATCATCCCCTGTTGGTCTTGCGCCTCACCGAGCCACTTGGTAAAAAGCCCGCACTGTCACTGGGGAGTAGCAACCCGCCCGAAATCCGGGCAGGGCCCATGTCAACACTCTTGGATCCGCAGATCCATGGCATGGGCGGCGATAGCACCTATCGTCCTGCAAGACCTTTGGCCCCGATATGCACGCCAGCCGGGCGAGCCGTATCGGGTCCATCGGTTGTTCTGCTCGCCTGGCGGTTACTCATCATGCTGATCACCCTGCTGTTATTTCTGATCTCTGCCGTCACCATCTATCTGGCCTGCGAATACTTCGTCAACGGCATCGAATGGACCGGCCATCATTTCAAACTGTCCCAAAGTGCCACCGGTTCTCTGCTGGCGGCCCTCGGCACGGCCCTGCCCGAATGTATCGTCACCCTGACCGCCCTGCTGATGGGGGATGCCCCCGCCCAGCAGCAGATAGGCATAGGTGCGGCCCTCGGCGGTCCCCTGGTGCTCTCCACCCTTGGCTATGCAGCCGTTGGCGTGACCCTGCTGCTGTGCCTGGACCATGGGCACAGGGTCATTCATGGTGAGGTGCAGCGCGAGATAGGCCGCGATCAGGCCTGGTTTGCCGGTATCTTCCTGCTGGCCGTGCTGCTTGGCATGATGGCCTTCACCGATAAAACCTGGCTGGCCCCCCTGTTCGTGCTGATGTACCTCCTCTATGTGCGACGTGAGCTGAAACAGACCGACAGCCACGATGCCGAATTGCCCTCCCCCCTCAAGCTGGATCCGCACACCAGGATCCCGGCGCTCGGCAAGGTGCTGCTGCAAACCCTGGTGGCGCTCGGTGTGGTGGCGCTGGCGGCCCAGCTGTTCGTTCACCAGCTGGAGAACATGGGCGAGCTGTTCGGTCTCTCTCCGGTAGTGGCCGCCCTGCTGCTGAGCCCGGTGGCCACCGAAATGCCCGAGCTGATGAACGTGCTCATCTGGGTGCGGCAGGGCAAGCACCGGCTGGCACTGGCGAATATCTCCGGCGCCATGATGATCCAGGGCACCATTCCCAAGGCGTTCTGCCTGCTGTTCACCCCCTGGCTGCTGGACAGCACCATGATGGCCTCCTCCCTGGTGACGCTGCTGGCGGTCGCGCTGCTGTGGAGGGGGTTCAGTCGGGAGCGGATGACGGCGGGCAGGCTCGCCCTGGTGGGGCTGGTTTACCTGGGTTTCTGCGGCTGGCTGATGATGAGCTGAGGGCCGGCCTCTGCCTCTGGCGCAACAAGAAAGGGCAGGATCCCATCCTGCCCTTCATCTCACGGGGTAGTGTCAATCAGACCGATCCGAGGTCTCAGAACTGCTGGAACCAGCGCTGGATCTGGGCCGGATCCTTGCTCTGGGTCAGGGCGAGCATCAGCAGCACCCGCGCTTTCTGCGGGTTGAGGGTCTCGGCGGCGACGAAGCCGTACTTGGCATCATCGATCTCCGCATCCAGGGTGGTAGAGCCGGTCGGCACGCGGGCGGAACGCACCACGCGAATGCCGTCCTTGCTCGCCTTGGCCAGGGTGTCGAACAGGGTGTGGTAGAGGTTGCCGTTGCCCACCCCGGCGCTGACGATGCCGTCGAACTTGGCATCCACCAGGGCCTTGGCCGGCAGATCCGAGGCGTTGGCGTAGCTGTAGACGATGCCGACCTGGGGCAACTTGTCGAGCTTGCTCACATCGAACGGGGTCTTGCTGGTGTGCTGGCGGGCCGGGCTGCGCTGGTAGTCGATCTTGCCGTTGTGGAGGTAGCCGAGCGGGCCGAAGTTGGGGGAAGCAAAGGTCTGCACTCCTGTGGTGTTTGTCTTGGTGACGTCCCGGGCATCCAGCACGGTGTCGTTCATCGCCACCATGACGCCACGTCCCTTTGAGGCGGGGTCGGAGGCAGTCACCACGGCGTTGTAGAGGTTCATGGGGCCGTCGGCGCTCATGGCGGTGGAGGGGCGCATGGCGCCCACCAGCACCACCGGCTTGTCGCTCTTGACGGTCAGATTGAGGAAGTAGGCGGTCTCCTCCATGGTGTCGGTGCCGTGGGTGATGACGATGCCGTCCACGTCATCCCTGGCCAGCAGCGCGTTGACGCGCTTGGCGAGCGTGAGCCACACCTCGTCGTTCATGTCCTGGGAGCCGATCTTGACCACCTGCTCACCCTGCACGTCGGCCACGTTTTTCATCTCGGGCACGGCGGCGATCAGCGTCTCGATGGCCACCTTGCCTGCCTCGTAGTTGGACTGGGTGGCGGACTGGCCCGCCCCGGCGATGGTGCCGCCGGTGGCCAGAATGTGCACGCTGGGCAGCGCCATGGCCATGGGGGAGAGGGTCAGGCCGAGTACGGCGGCGATCAGGGTCTTGCGAATGGGAAGGGTCATGCTGCAATCCTTTTGGATGAGGGAATTGCAGCATTTTTATTCTTTTCAAACGGGATTTAAGTGATCACTCTCACCAATAAAAAGAAGTAAACAGAATATTAGTCTGATTTATACCAATTAAGTGATAATTCACTCTACCTGAAAGCCTCTCGCCTCGATCAGGGCGATCAACTCGGCTTTGCTCAGCTCACTCTCGATGACGGCCTGGCGGCTGGCAAAGTCGACCGTGGCGGTGCGGACTGACGGCTGAGCCAGCAAGGCCTTTTGCAGGCTGGCAGCGCAGCCGCCGCAGGACATGCCGGTAACGGTGAGTTCGATGGTCATGGGCTCTCTCCTCTGTCGATGTGACCTCAACCTAAAGCTGCCGCCTCCGGCAAGGTCAAGGGCGAATGCCGATCCCGTCAACCCCGGGTCGTGCATCATGGCGGCGCCCCATCACCCCATCAGTCCCAGGTAGTTCATCAGGGTGGCCCCCAGGCTGGTGGTGACGAGCGAGCCCAGGGTGGTGGTGGCGATGATGTTGGCCGCGAGGGCACTGTCACCCCCCATGGCACGGGTCATCACATAGCTGGCGGCGGCGGTGGGGGTAGAGCTGATGAGGAACAGGATGCCGAGGGCCTGAGGGCTGAAGCCGAGCGCCCAGGCCCCCAGCACCAGCAGCACGGGGATGCAGCACAACCGGTTGACCGTGGCCCAGCCAGTCAGCATGGCGCCGCCGCGCAGGGCCTTGAGGTTGAGGCTGGCGCCGGTGCAAAGCAGGGCCAGCGGCAGGGTCATGTTGGCGAAATAGTTGCCCGTGCTGATGACCAGCTGGGGCAGTTCGATGCCGAGCAGACCGAAGGGCAGGGCCGCCAGAATGGCGATGATGAGGGGGTTTTTGACGATCCCCTTGAGTATGGGGGCGAGCCCCTTTCCGCCCCCCAGGCTGCGGGTCAGGGTGATCACCGCGAGGATGTTGTAGAGCACTGTGATGGAGCCCACCAGCAGGGCGGCGGCCCCTATCCCCTCCGGGCCGTAGGCGTTTTGCACATAGGCCAGCCCCATGATCCCCATGTTGCCGCGAAAACTGCCCTGCACGAAGATGCCCCGCAGTTTCTGCTCGCTGATGAAACGGGCCGCCAGCACCTCCAGCACCAGGAAACCGGCGAGGGTGCCGAGCAGGCCGTAGAGGATGAGCCAGGGGCTCGGCATGGTGGAAAAATCGGTGCGCACCATGCTCAGAAACAACAGAGCTGGCAGGGTGACCTGGAACACCAGACGGGAGGCGGACTCGACGAAGCTGTCGGGCAAGAGACCCAGCCGCTTGAGCCAGATGCCGAGTACCAGCACCAGACAGATGGGGCCCGTGATGGAGAGAGAGAAGTGCAGACTTGCCAACAGATCCATGATGCGCGTCCTGTGCAACGGCGAAGAAAGTCGCCTGGGAAAGGGCATTCTAACGCCATGGGCTTGTATTCACAGGAGTTAATCACAACAATGTCTGCATCCCGGTTGTCGCCCTCCCCTGTCACGGATCCCCCATGGAAAAGAAACTGACCATCCTCGATATCGCTCGCCTCAGCGGGGTCGGCAAGTCGACCGTCTCCCGGGTGCTCAATCAGGATCCCAAGGTCAATGCCCAGACCAGGGCCAGGGTCGAATCGGTGATCGCCCAGCACGGTTTCGTGCCGAGCAAATCGGCGCGGGCCATGCGCAGCCAGAGCCAGCAGGTGGTCGGCATCGTGGTGTCGCGCCTCGACTCCAGCTCCGAGAACCAGGCGGTGCGAGGCATGCTGGAGACCCTCTACCAGCGTGGCTACGACGCCGTGCTGATGGAGAGCAAGTTCTCCCCCGCCAAGGTGAGCGAGCACCTGGCGGTGCTGGAACGGCGCGGGGTGGACGGCATCATCCTGTTTGCCTTCAACGATCTGGACTATGCCGCCATGGCGCCGCTCAGGGAGAAACTGGTGCTGATGGCCCGCGAGCGCCCCGGCTTCTCGTCGGTCTGCTTCGACGATGACGGGGCGGTGCGCGCCGTGCTTGCCCACCTCGGGGAGCGTGGCCTGACCGAGGTCGCCTATCTCGGGGTGGAACGCAGCGATCTCACCACCGGGTTGCGTCGGCATCAGGCTTACCTCGACTACTGTCGGGAACAGGGGCGCACGCCCCGCAGCGCCCTCGGGGATCTCGGTCTGCAAAGCGGCTATCGGCTCGCGGCCGAGCTGCTCACCCCCACCACTCAGGCCATGGTCTGTGCCAGCGACACCCTGGCCATCGGCGCCGCCAAATACCTGCAGGAGCAGGGTCGCACCGACATCCTGGTGAGCGGCCTTGGCAGCAATCCCATGCTGACTTTCCTCTTTGCCAACACCCTCAGCCTGGATTTCGGCTACAAGGATGCCGGTATACTGGCCGCCAGACAGCTGCTCGATCAGATTGAAGAGGGGCAGCCCCCCAGAGCGACCATCGCCCCCTGTCAGCCCCTGTAGTCTATCTTTTCCTCCATTCCCGGCGTTTTGCGCTTTTTGTGACCAGCGCCACGAATTGGGAACGTTCCCATTGCCGATGCCAGCCACTGGCTTCATGCTGATTCGGAACGATACCAATAAACGGGCGGTCCTTGGCCAGCCGGTAAAGACACGACCATTATTCATGGAGTCACAGAGGGAAGGCTCATGTCAAAAGTCAACACACAGCATCTGGCGCAGCTGATCGAGCGGATCGGCGGCAAAGAGAACATCACCACTGTCAGCCACTGCCTGACCCGGCTCAGGTTCGTGCTGGCCGATCCGGCCAAGGCCGACCCCAAGGCCATCGAGACCATCCCTTCGGTGAAGGGGAGCTTCACCCAGGGCGGCCAGTTCCAGGTGGTGATCGGCAACGAGGTGGATCAGTGGTACAAGGCGCTCACCCAGGAGATCGGCGTGAGCGGTGGCAGCAAGGAGGCCGCCAAGCAGGCCGCCCGCCACAACATGAACCCGTTGGAGCGCGGCATCTCCCACCTGGCGGAGATCTTCGTCCCCCTGCTGCCCGCCATCATCACCGGTGGTCTGATCCTGGGCTTTCGCAACGTCATCGGCGACATCAAGATGTTCGACGACGGCACCCACACCCTCACCGAGATCAGCCAGTTCTGGGCCCAGGTGCACGCCTTCCTCTGGCTGCTGGGTGAAGCCATCTTCCACTTCCTGCCGGTGGGTGTCTGCTGGTCTGCGGTGAAGAAGATGGGCGGCTCCGAGATCCTCGGCATCGTGCTGGGTATCACGCTGGTGTCGCCGCAACTGATGAACGCCTATGGCATCGGCCAGCAGACCCCGGAAGTGTGGGACTTCGGCCTCTTCGTCATCCAGAAGGTAGGGTATCAGGCCCAGGTCATTCCGGCCCTGCTGGCGGGTGTCTTCCTCGCCTGGGTGGAGACCAGCCTCAAGCGCATCATCCCGGCCTATCTCTACCTGGTGATTGTGCCCTTCATCTCCCTGCTGCTGGCGGTGATCGTGGCCCACGCCCTGATCGGTCCGTTCGGCCGCTGGATTGGTGACGGCGTCGGCTTTGCCGCCAAGGCGGCCATGACGGGTTCGTTTGCCCCCATCGGCGCCGCCCTGTTCGGCTTCCTCTATGCGCCCCTGGTCATCACCGGCATCCACCACACCACCAACGCGGTGGACCTGCAACTGATGCAGAGCATGGGCGGCACCCCCATCTGGCCGCTGATCGCCCTCTCCAACATCGCCCAGGCGTCTGCGGTCGTCGGCATCATCCTGATCAGCCGCAAGGAGAACGAGCGGGAGATCTCGGTCCCGGCCGCCATCTCCGCCTATCTCGGGGTGACCGAGCCGGCCATGTACGGCATCAACCTCAAGTACAAGTTCCCCATGCTGTGCGCCATGGTGGGCTCAAGCTGTGCGGCTCTCATCTGCGGCTTCACCGGTGTGATGGCCAACGGCATCGGGGTGGGCGGCCTGCCGGGCATCCTCTCCATCCAGCCGCAATACTGGGGCATCTACGCCGTCGCCATGCTGGTGGCCATCGTGGTCCCCGCCCTGCTGACCCTGCTGGTCTACAAGCGCCAGCAGGCTGCCGGCAAGCTGGATCTGGCCACGGCCTGATCCACACAACCTCGGCGGAGCCCTGGCTCCGCCCTTTATCGTTGCCCTGTTCCAACTAATCCGGTTTCAACCAATGAGCGAACCAACCATGACACAGACACCCTGGTGGCAAAGCGCCGTGATTTACCAGATCTACCCCAAAAGCTTTCAGGATTCCGGCGCCCGTGGCACCGGTGATCTCAAGGGGATCATGGCCCGCCTCGACTATCTCAAGACGCTGGGGGTCGATGCCCTCTGGCTGACCCCGGTCTACGTCTCCCCCCAGGTGGACAACGGCTACGACATCGCCGATTACCTCAACATAGATCCCGCCTACGGCACCATGAGCGATTTCGAGGCCCTGCTGGGCGCCGCCCATGCGCGCGGCATCCGCATCGTGATGGATATCGTGGTGAATCACACCTCCACCGAGCACGCCTGGTTCAAGTCGGCGCTGGGGGACAAGCACAGCCCCTATCGCGACTACTACATCTGGAAAGATCCGGTGGACGGCGGCGTGCCCAACAACTGGCAATCCAAGTTTGGCGGCAGCGCCTGGGAGCTGGATCCGGCCACCGGCCAGTACTACCTGCACCTCTTTGCCCGCGAGCAGGCGGATCTCAACTGGGAGAACCCGGCCGTGCGCGCCGAGGTGAAGAAGATCATCCATTTCTGGGCGAAGAAAGGGGTCGACGGTTTCCGCCTCGACGTCATCAACCTCATCTCCAAGGATCAGGCATTCCCTGACGACGAGGTGGGGGATGGCCGCCGCTTCTACACCGACGGGCCGCGCATCCACGAATTTTTGCAGGATGTGAGCCGCGACGTCTTCGCCCCCGTGGGGGCCATGACGGTGGGCGAGATGTCTTCCACCAGCCTGGAACACTGCCAGCGCTATGGCGCGCTGGATGGTTCCGAGCTCTCCATGGTGTTCAACTTCCATCACCTCAAGGTGGATTACCCGGGCGGCGACAAGTGGACCAAGGCCCCGTTCGATTTCCTCGAACTCAAGCGCATCTTCAACCACTGGCAGAGCGGTATGCATGGCAAGGGGTGGTCGGCGCTGTTCTGGTGCAACCACGATCAGCCGCGCATCGCCTCCCGTTTCGGCGATGAGGGCGAGCATAGGGTGGTCGCCGCCAAAATGCTGGCCAGCACGCTGCACGGCCTGCAAGGCACCCCCTACATCTATCAGGGGGAGGAGATCGGCATGACCAACCCCGGCTATCAGCACATCGACGACTATCAGGATGTGGAGAGCCGCAACATCTTCGCCATCAAGCAGGCGGAAGGGATGAGCGAGGCCGAGATCCTCGCCATTCTCGGCGCCAAGTCCCGGGACAACTCGCGCACCCCGATGCAGTGGAGTGCCGCCCCCAACGCCGGTTTCACCAGCGGGACGCCCTGGCTCAAGCCAGCCGCCAACTACCCCGAGATCAACGCCGAGGCGGCGCTCGCCGACCAGCACTCGGTGTTCTGGCACTATCGGGATCTCATCGCCCTTCGCAAGGCGCACCCCATCTTCACTCAGGGGGATTATCAGGAGCTGCTGACCGGGCACCCGCAGATCTGGGCCTATGCCCGCCGCGCCCACGGTCAGACCCTGCTGGTGGTGAGCAACTTCTACGGCGAGCCGGTGGAGTTTGCCTTGCCTGCCGAGCTGCAAAGCGGGGAGGCGCGGCTGCTGCTTGGCAACTACCCGGATAGCCCGGCCCGCCCGCAATCCTGCAAGCTGCGCCCTTACGAATCCCTGATCTGGCTGATGGAGCAATGATGACTGACGCAACAACAGTGCAGCGGCCCGCCGTGCGTGGCCCCGAGTGGCAGAAGATGGTGGCGGGAGCGCCCTATGATGCAGGGGACCCCGAACTGCGGGCTGCGCGGGAGCAGTGCCGCGCCCTGCTGGGAGAACTGAACCGGGAGCGAACCGATGCCCCTGACTGGGATGAGCGCCTCACCCGCCTGCTGGGTGGCCGCGCAGAACGCTGTTTCATCACGCCCCCCTTCTTCTGCGACTATGGCGCCAACATCTTTGTCGGCGAGAATTTCTACGCCAATTTCAACTGCACCATCCTGGATGTGTGCGAGGTACACATAGGCGACAACGTGCTGCTGGCCCCTGGAGTGCAGATCTACACCGCTACCCACCCGGTGGCGGTAGCGCCGCGCATCAAGGGGGTGGAGTTCGGCAAACCGGTGCGTATCGGCAACAACGTCTGGATTGGGGGCAGCGTCGTCATCTGCCCGGGCGTCACCATAGGGGACAACAGCGTCATCGGGGCGGGGTCCGTTGTCACCAGAGACATTCCGGCAGGCGTAGTGGCGGTCGGCAATCCCTGCCGGGTCTTGCGCCCCATGACGGCAGAGGAGCTGGCGCCCGGGGAACCAGGCTGACACAGAGGGGGCAGGCCGTACCTGCCCCTGTTCCTTTCCCTGACGGCGCTCTGCCGGCAAGGCTTCGGCGCAACCCCCTCTTTACCCGGGCAGCAAGGCGCCGCAACGCTTGTGCTGTCCCATGGCCACCAGAGTCTTGAAACTGCGTACCTGATCCCTGGCATGGAGCACCCGACGGGTGAACTGCTCGTAACTTTGCATGTCCCTGGCGGCCACTTGCAGCACGAAGTCCTGCTCCCCCGTCACATACCAGAGATCCATCACCTCGGGTTCCCGCTGCAGGCTGGCGATCATCTCATCGACGATGCGGCCATGATCCCGCTCCAGGGTCACCAGCACCAGCATGGTGATGGGCCAGCCCATGGTGGACGGTGCCACCAGCGCCACTTCCCGCTCGATGAGACCGGACTCCCGCAAGGCGCGGACGCGGCGGTAGCAAGCTGGGGCGGAAAGACCGACCCTGTGGGCCAGCTCCGTCGTGGGCAGACGGGCATCCTGTTGCAGCTCGGCGAGGATGAGCAGATCAAATTTGTCGGTCATGGGGTTCATTAGATAAAAATTATCGCACAAGGCCAGTATTAGACCGGTTTTACCCAAGTCTCCAGATATATTTTACTGCCCATCGTCCTGCTCGGTATGAACACCATGCAACCCAATCCCAATGCCCTCTCCTCTCTTCTGGCCGTCCTGCTCGCCATGTTGTCGATCACCCTCGGCGCCTCCCTAGCCAAATCCCTGTTTCCCCTGCTCGGAGCCGCAGGCACGACCCTGTTCCGGCTGGGGTGCGCCGCCCTCCTTCTCTCCCTGGTGTTTCGCATCTGGCGTGCCCCCCTCGACCGACGCACCCTGCTGGGCGCCATCCCCTACGGCCTGTCGCTTGGGGCCATGAACCTGCTCTTCTATCTCGCCATCGCACGCATTCCCCTCGGCGTTGCCCTGGCCATCGAGTTCATCGGCCCCCTGACGGTGGCCCTGCTCTCCTCACGCCACCGGGCAGACTTCATCTGGCTGATACTGGCCATCGCCGGGCTGCTGCTGCTCTTGCCCCTGCGGGCAACACAGCAGGCCATCGATCCCCTGGGTGCAGCACTGGCTCTCGGGGCTGGCCTCTTCTGGGGGCTCTATATGCTCACCGGAAAGCGGGCAGGAGCCTTGCTGGGCTCACAGGCTCCGGCGCTGGGCATGTGGGTGGGCACCCTGCTGGTATTGCCCTTCGGGCTGGAGGGTGCGATCGAGGCGTCATTCACCGTCCCCGTGATCCTCACCATCATCGGGGTGGGGCTGCTCTCGAGCGCCATCCCCTACTCTCTCGAGATGTTTGCCCTGCGCCGCCTTCCCCTCAAGAGCTACGGCATTCTCACCAGCGGTGAACCGGCCATGGGAGCCTTGATGGGACTGGTATGGCTGGGCGAACAATTGCCCCCGTCCCAATGGCTCGGGATAACCGCCATCATCGCCGCCTCCATGGGCACCACCTGGCAGGCGGGTCGTCGACAAGCCGGCTCCGCCTGAACCAAAAAAATCGGGGCCGGCGATGACCGGCCCCGGGGATGGTACGAGCGCGTCAGGACGAGTAGTCGTAACAGCGTTTGAGCTCGCCGAAGTCATAGAAGAAGCTGCCCACAGCAATGGGGGCGCAACCTGCCTTGAAGGCGAGCTCCTTCTCGTTGTAAAGCATCTTCACCAGCACCCGGCCGGCCTCGTTGCGGTAGACATCCCACTGGATGTTGGCCGCATAGGGAGAGACCCAGCCGCCACGCCATTCGTTGTTTTCCTGGCTCATCAGCACGCCGGGCTGGGCGCTCTGGCGGCTCCCTTCCAGCTTCATCAGGGCCGCCAGCGGGATCAGGGTCTCCGCATGGGCGAAGCGCAGCTTGGCGACATGCTCACCCGCCTCTTCCACCACCTGGGTCTGAACCTCGTTGAAGAGGCCGTCAAGCAGGGGCTGGGCCACGGCGTAGGTGGCGCTCTGGCTGGCAAGACTCGGCCCCTTCTCATAGAAGTCCTCGGCATCGGAAAGGTAGGAGAACCAGGCAGACTCCTCTGGCGTGATGAACTGCTCGAGATCCCAGGACCCGCCTTGTGCCTGCGCCTCCCGGATCATCCCCGGGCCGATGATGAAGAGGTTGTAGAGCATGAGGGCGGCGTCCACCTCGTCGCGCACATGGGTCTTGCCGCCGTCTTCCGGATTCACCGCCACGTAATCCACCCCGGCGGCCAGCTCGTCGACGAAGGCCTTGCTGTAGAGACGCTCGAGCATCTCGCGGGCCATCACCCGGGTCCTGGGCAGGGCCTTGAGCGCATCGAGGGCCTCGGTCAGCTCGGGAGCGGGAGCCACCCCGTTGTCTTCGTCCCCGACAAAGGCCTGATAGGCCTGGAAGGTGGGCAGATACCGGGTGTACTCCCCCTGCGGCTCGGTCTTGTGGAAGTAGAGCTCGAACTTGTTGCGCAGCCCCTTGTCGATCTCGGAAGGGTTCTCCTGGCTTACGTAACAGTCGGGGCTGTCTGTCACCAGAGAGACCCGTTTGGCCAGGCTCTGCATGAAGAAGTAGGCGCTTTCGTTGGCGCGATCCTTGCCCGATGTCTCGACCTTGAGGCAGAGGGGAGTCGATTCAGCGGTCAGCAGGATGGGCAGCCGTTCGGCGAGCCGGGTCGCCAGGTTGGCGTGCTCCTCCTTGCCGAGCGCACTCAGCAGGCCATAGCCGAGGGTCTGGTTGGCGGCCGTGACGGCGTCCACCTTGGCGCCGAGCCGTTGGCCCAGCTCGGTCAAGGCCCCCTGTCTCGCGGCCTCCTCCCACACCAGCTTGGTCAGCACGTCGTATTTGGGGCTGGACAGCGAGCGGGAGCCGTGGCGTGCCACCAGTTCGGTGAAGACGGGACTAAAGCCTTCAGGGGCAACCTCATAGCTGTTCATTGCCTGACGGGCGGCATAGACCGCCTTGGTGCTGTATTGATAGTCGCCGACGGCGGGCGAGGAGGAGTCATTGCCCGAATGGCAGCCGCTCAGCAGGGTGGCCGCCACGCAGGCGGCAAGGGAGGAAACGCGAAACATAGTCATCCTTGAACAAGTGTGAAAATGAAGCCGCACAGTACGCACCGGATGTGACAATCCGGTGTCAGGTCTGGGACATGCACCTCTCTCCGGAAGGGTGACCCCCCTCCAACCTGCCTGCTTCCTCCCCACAAAACATCATTCACATTTTTTGAACGTGTAGGCCAGTTTATCTCGCTAACAATGACCGGGTGAGGCGCTTAATATTCACACATCGCTTAGGCAGGAGCGCCAAGCCGCAAAACAACTGGTCGTTCATGGCAGTCCCCCATACACATGGGTGACAAACATCCGTGACAAAACAACACACCATTTGAATGACCTCTTGCAAGGATGCATTGATGCAGGCCTGTCAGGCCTTGCCAATGACATAAAAACCAAGAGAGTGAATGAACATGAAAAACGTGATCAAGATGCTGGCCGTTGCAGGCCTGATGAGCGCCGGTGTTGCCCAGGCTTCCGTCCCCGCCGACTTCAACGCCACCCCGGGTGTGCTGTTCGTGAACTGGCATGCCAGCGCCGCCATGGCCGGCAAGGCCAACCCCATGCTGGAGGTGCGCGATGAATCCGGTGATCTGGTGGCCTCCGTCCACGCCAACCTGATGGGTACCCAACAGGTACAGATCCCGAGCCGCGCCCAGGGCAACCTGACCGTCAGCCTCGGCGATCAGAGCAGCGATTACCGCATCCCGTTCGGCATCGGCAGCGGCAATCCCCGCTGATCAACGCAGACGACGTCCCTCCCGGGTCTGGCAAAGACACGCCGACCAGGTGAGAGATCAACGACAAGGGCGCCATCAAGGCGCCCTTGTCGTCGTTGCCGTCGGCATACACGGCTACTGGGTGAAGACGGGACCGAAGCCGGATCCCCACAGGATGGCCGTGGCAGCCAGCACGCAGACCAGCAGCACCAAACCGACCGTCACCACTGAGCTGGCGTAGATGAATCCCTGCTCCTTGGTGATGTGCATCAGGATGGGCACGCCGATATAGAGCAGGTAGACGGAATAGGTCAGCCCGACCAAACCGATGAGCATCACGAACCAGAGATGCGGGAAGAAAGCGGAGAAGCCCACCATGAAGAGTGGCGTGGAGGTGTAGGCCGCCAGCTCCAGCGAGGTCGTGTAGCTGGGATCCGAGCCGAAGGTATGCCCCATCCAGTGCACCAGATAGGAGAGTGCCAGCACGCCGATGATGAGGGTCACGTACATGGCGACCGACAGCTTGAATGCACTGTTGGCGGTCAGGGTGATGGGATCGCCGACCCCGATGCTCCAGCCGATGTGAACGGCGGAATAGTAGGCGCAGATGGGAGGGATAAGGGCCACGAGCAGGATGTGGGTCAGACTGTTTCTGAAGCTGTCGTGCCGCTCGTCTATGGTATGCCATTCGGTGTGGGGATGGGCATACAATCCCCATAAGTGATTCAATATCATAGCGTTATTCCTTCTCTACATCGGTGGTTGGCGGATCGATACCGGGCTTTCTCCTCTGATTGCGTCATGTCCGGGCGCTGGTGGCGCCATCGCTTGTCATGGCATGCGATGACTTTAAATAAAGTCGCTCCACCGCCGCTGCGTCAAGCAAGGTCGCCGGGACAGCCGGGAGGGATGGGAAGACAGCAGGAGGGCACCGGAGGCGGGCACTGATGGCACCCGCCGTCGGCGCTCCCGTCAATACTGCTTGGTTTTAGAGGCAAAACCCGCGAGGAAGAGACCGGTCAGGAACATGCCGCAGAAGGCTTCGATGGCCGACAGCAGTTGCAGCGGCGAGGAGGTCTGGGAGATGTCCCCATAACCCAGGGTCACGAAGGTGACGATGCTGAAATAGAGGGAGCGCCCCAGATGGCCGTGGGTTGCAGACTCCGGTGCCAGGAAATAGGTCAGGGTCGCCAGCAGGATCACCCCCATCGACATCAGCAGGCTTCTGATGGGACGCTCCCCAAACCCCCAGGTGATGAAGCTGATGAACTTGCCCGCGTACTTGAGATAGCACAACAGGGAGAGCCAGCACTTCGTCATCGGACCGCTGCGCAACCAGCGCTCCCGGAACAGCTCCCGCGGGCTCGCCAGGGACTTCATCTCGTGCAGCTTCTCCTTGTAGTAGCACTCGCCGGCGTCGACGGTGTCACCCACGCTGGAGAAGAGACGCTTGGCATTGCGATAGAGTTTGCTCGCCTCGTTGTGGTCGATCCGCCCATTGTCGTTGTAGACCACCTCCACCTTGTCCAGGTTGGTGTGCTCCATGGTGGCATCGAAGTTCTTGGCGCTGACGCTGAAGTTTTTCAGCACCGCCCGGGAGGAGTGGAAGCGGATCTCCTCGCACTCTATGGTGAAGTCCTGAAAGACCCCGTCCTCCAGCGCCAGCTCCCGCTTCTTGGCCCAGGCCCTGTGGTCCCACAGCAGGGAGTCGAACAGATCGAGCCCGATCACCCCGCCATTGACCCTGACCCCCTTGGCCGAGCAGTGCCACAGATAAACCTTGGAGTTGTTGACGGCCCCATCGAGAGAGAGCTCGTCGAGACAGGTAAAATCGAGCAACCGGCCGGAGATGATGGGGCTTTTGAGGGTAACACCGCCGATGTTGAGCAAACGATGCTTGCCCAGCACCTGGGCCTCCCCCTTGTTGTTCTCCGAGACCGAAAGCAGGCTTTGCACCCGTTTCACCTCGTCATTGCCATGTTTTCCCGCCAGCCACATGCTGTAAGGCTCGAAACGGGTCTCCGAGCGGATGAGGCCGCTCTTGCGCAGGGATTCCAGTGCACTCGAGGCGCTCTCATACAGGCGGACCTTGTCGTCGCTCATGTAGACACAAAGGCTCAGCACGCAGCGGGAGCTGATGAAGCGGGCGATGCCGATCTGGAAGATCACGCTTTTTTCTATCTTCTGCTCCGCCATCCAGTCGTCGAAATGGGGCAGCGACGCCACCAGCAGCGCCCAGATACGGGGATAATCGTTCTCACGCCGTCACTCGTTGAATTGCTCGGGGGAAAGCAGCCAAAGCTCTGTTGCATTCATAGATGACCTCAGTAATGGAGTTGTTCTCGTCGGTGATTCTCTGTCAAGTGCAACCAATAGAAGCGAGCTTACAACAGCAACGAATGGCCCCTAAGAATCAGGAGAAAAAAAGTTAACCATTTGAAAAAAATGCATAAATGCTTTCTCACACACCAAAAAATGAACGCTCAGAGATAAAAAAAACTCCCGACCGGGAGCTTTTTCTATGGGCAGTACGCGATGGCGTTACGCCTCCAGGCTGATGCCGATGTTGGAGACGCCGTCCTGGGCCGCGAAGGCGCGGATGGCAAGGATGCGATCGCTGTCCCGTTCATGGGCCACCCGTTTGAGCAGTTCGACCTGGAACTCCAGCTCGGCCTCCATGTACTCGTGCTCATAGAGCTCCTCATCGCTGAGATCCCGCTCTTCCAGCATCTCTATGAAGCCGGCGACCGTGCCGACAGACGCATGGCTGGCGTCGTTGGCCTCTTCCCCCACCCGGCAGATCACCGAGTTGTAGGCACAACCCAGCGCCACGCAGGCGTCCAGTGCCGGATAGGCGCCGTAGGATTCAAACTTGCGGGGATCGGGAATGTAGACTTCAAACGCTTCCAGAATGGCACCAAGATTGACGCGGGATCCCTTGACCGTCAGGTAGTTCCACATCTGATCCAGCGCGTGACGGAATGCCCTCGCATCCCCGAAACCGGAGGCCTGGGTAAAGAGCACATAGTTGGGGTACATGCGCTCTGCCAGCGCCAGGGTATAGACGGTTTGCTGCCAGGGCTGCAGCTCGGCCAGTCGCTTATAAAACTTGTCACCAAACACTGGAGTCGGATCCTTTGCAAAATGTGGGGCAGATTGTAGCCCACGAGGGCCCCGTCTAAAAATGAAAAAGCGCCCTGCTCGACTATCTTGCCCGATCAACTGGGGTAAGATGGAGACAGCATCCCTCTCGCCTTGCCATAAACACGATAAGGAACAAGAGTATGAGCCAACGTACCCTGCTGCTGTTGAGTCAGGACAACAGCCACTATGAACGCCTGCTCAAGGCGGCCCATCTTCCCCATCTGCACATTCTTCGGGCCGACAATCAGGCCGAGGCCGAACAGCTTATCGGTGACGCTCATATCCTGATGGCCGAGCCTGCCCGGGCCAAGCCGCTGCTGGCCAAGGCCGGCAAGCTCAGCTGGCTCCAGTCCACTTATGCCGGGGTCGACGTGCTGCTGGACGCCAGTTGCCGCCGCGACTACCTGCTCACCAATGTCCGCGGCATCTTCGGCCCCTTGATGAGCGAGTATGTGTTCGGCCATCTGCTCAGCCTGACCCGCCAGTTGCCACTCTATCGCGAGCAGCAGCAACAGGGCGTCTGGCAGAGCCATCCCTATCAGGGCTTGAAGGGAAAGACGCTGCTGCTGCTCGGCACCGGCAGCATAGGGCAGCATATCGCCCACACCGGCAAACATTTTGGCATGAGGGTGCTCGGCATCAGCCACAGTGGCCGTGAGCGTGCCGGGTTCGATCAGGTGTACCAATTGCCGGCACTCAACAAGATGCTGGCCCAGGCCGATGTCATCGTCAGCGTGCTGCCCGCCACCCGCGAGACACGCCATCTCTTCACCGCCGAACGCTTCGGCCACTGCAAACCGGGCGCCATCTTCTTCAACGTCGGCAGGGGCAATGCCGTCCATGAGGGGGATCTGCTGGCGGCACTGCAAGCCGGCAAGCCCGCCATGGCGGTGCTCGATGTGTTCGAGCAGGAACCCCTGCCCGCTGACAGCCCGCTCTGGCACCAGCCCAATCTCATCGTGACGCCCCACAACAGCGCCTACAGCTTCCCGGAAGATGTGGCCCAGATCTTCATCCGCAACTACATCCGCTTCATCGATGGTCAGCAGCTGGACGGCAGGATCGACTTTGACAAGGGTTATTGAAGCCGTTCTGCAATGAAAAGGCCCCGCCAGTTTGCGGGGCCTTTTTCGTCAGGAGGGAGCCGTTCAGCCCGCCTCCATCTCTTTGCGGTAGCTCTTCACCTTGGCGAGGAACTGACGCTTGTCCTTACCGGAGAGCGGCTCCGCCATCGGCAGCTTGATCTTCATGGGATCCACCGGGCGGTTGTTGATGCGCACCTCGTAGTGCAGGTGAGCACCGGTGGAGCGGCCCGTGTTGCCGGAGAGGGCAATTTTGTCACCCATCTTCACCTTCTGACCCGGCTTGACCAGCAGCTTGCTCAGGTGCAGATAACGGGTCATCAGGGTACGGCCGTGCTTGATCACAACATAGGTGCCTGCCAGCGGGTGGCTGGTTGCCTTGAGGACCACACCATCACCGGTCGCCATGATGGGCGTGCCTACCGGCAGGGCAAAGTCGGTCCCCTCATGGGGCCGGACCTGCCCGGTAATGGGATGACGGCGATTCGGGTTGAAACTGGAGCTGACCCGGTAACGGCTGTGAGTCGGATAACGGCGGAAGCCGCGCTCCAGGCTGTTTGCCTGACCGTCATAATAGTTGCCATCTTCCGACAACCAGGCTGACACGGCCTTGCCCTGGCTGAACACCTCGACCCCCAGCAACTGGGTATTGCCCGTACTCTTACCGTCGACCGTCTCCTGACGGACCAGCACCTTGAACTTGTCACCTTTTTTCAAATCCTTGGCGAAGTTGAGGCGCCACTGGAACAGGTTGGCAATCTTCTGGATGTGGTTGGCCGGGATACCGGCATTGCGGGCGCTGACGTAGAAGCTGCCGTTGATGACACCGTCATAGCTCTTCTGCTGCCACTCTACCTCTTCATTGAGCATGTTGGCGCTATAGGTGTCGTCGGTACGCTCCAGCACCAGGGTCTGCTTGATGTTCAGGCGGATCTTCAACTGCTGCAGAATGTTGTCCTGATCGATCAGCAACTCGATGGTCTGACCGGGTTTGAGACGCGCCAGGTTGTTCTTGGCATCCGCATCCAGCACCTTGTAGAGGGTGGTGGTGGACAGCCCCAGGTTGTTGAAGATGGTGGTCAGGTTCTCGCCATTGCGAACCCGGTAATCTTGCCATTGAGGCGTGGCATCCGCCGGGATGTCGTCTTCGGGAGCGGCTGACTCGACCAGCTCGTGATCCGGAATGTCGTTGAAGTCGGTGTTGTCTTCGTTGGTTGCGGTGCCCGTGGTGGCGATCGGCAACTCCAGACGCAGTGGCCGCTCCAGGATGTCACCGGGAGCTGGCAATACGGCTACCGCTGACAGCGTCATGGCCGTGAGCAATAGCATGGCATAGAAATGCTTGCGGGGAACCGGGGGTTCCCAATTGGCAGCCTGGGCTACCAAGGGACGGAGACGTTTCATCCGCTATCCTGTTATTAGATCTAAGGGTGGTGGTTGTGGGTCTGTTTTTATGAGTTTTTATTATGAAAACCGAATATCTGACTTTTAGACCTAAATACTTACAAAAAGTTCATAGCTCCATGCACGAAACTCACATTTTATGCATAACCTTCCAGCATGGGCAGAAATGATCGTCATTTTCAGCCATTTTTTTCTATTTTTAAGAACCAAGTCCGGTTGTGGTGCTCTCCGGCCCAGAAAATGTTGCAAAAACATCTCCATGGAGTGGGTATGTCATTGGCAAAATTGTTAAATGTAATCATCCTAATCCTCTTCACCATCGGCGCCGCGCTGCTGCTCGTGCTGGAGATCACGACGGTACGACAGTCTATTCTCGACCAGATGTCGGCCAACCTTGAAACCGCCATCACCGCACTGGGGCTGGTGCTGCAGGGCACTCTGCTCAAAGATGACAAGGTCCTTGCCGAGACCATAGTGAACGCCATGTTCGACGGAGGCTTCGTCAACTCCGTCGTTCTGCTGGATCCGGATGGCCAGGTGCTGTTCCAGAAGGTGTTCCACACCGCACAGCAAAATGTTCCAGGCTGGCTCCCCTCAGTTATCGACATGCCACCGGTCAAGATTGAGCAGGAGTTGACCGACGGCTGGCGCATTCTCGGTACCCTCACGCTCGAGGGACACAAGGGTTACGCCTACCAGCATCTGTGGAACGCCATCAGTCGTACCGGACTTGCGCTGCTCGCCGGCCTGCTGGTGTTCAGCCTGGTGATCACCTCGGTGTGCCGCCGCCTGCTGCGCCCCCTCGAACAGATCAGTCTGCAACTGGCCCGGATCCGCAAACGCCAGTTCAGCGGCAACCTGCCAACCCCGTGGCTTCGCGAATTGCAGGAAGTCGTTGTCTCCATCAACCAGCTGGTCTCTGAACGCAAGCGGGACCTGCTGCAACAGCGGCTCAAGATCACCCAGCTTGGCAAGCACGACGCTCTCCCGACCCACCAGAAGCTCGTTGGGCTGGTCGACACCGATGGCAACACCTATCAGCAGCATTTCTTCTCCACTCAGGGGAGTATCAGGCTCTACAGCCGCCTGCTACCCAAGCACCCCCCCACCACGGACAGTTCGCCGGATGAAATTCGGGGGCTGCTCAACAACTGGCTGACCCAGAAGGCGGAAGGGCTCCAGCTGCCTCTCAGCCTGCTCGGCCACCCAGACTGGGCGCAGTTTGCCCCCGTGCTGACCAGCGCTCGTGGCAAGACGCTGGACTGGCGCTGGGATCTGGCGATCTTCCCCCCCCTGGCCGAGGAACGACTGACCGCACTCCAGTCCCAGGGGATTGAGCTGGCATTCAGCAACATCCCGATGAACAACGACAATCTGGCCAGGCTCGACCCCATCAGACCCGTCTTCATCAGTTGCCAGCTCACCCAGTCCCCCCTTTATTGGAACCTGCTCTCCCAATGCCTCCATGCTTCCGGCTACACCTTGCTGGCGGAAGCCGGCGACGTAAGCGATGTGGACATGCTGCGCAGTTGGGGCATCGATGGTTATGCCACTCAGGAGAATGCATCATGAGGATCCCGCTGCTGCTGCTCGCCCTGCTGTGGCAACCGACCCTGCACGCGACCACCATGACCATAGGCACAGGGGGGGAGCAAGGCATCTATTACCAGGTCATCAAGGAGTTCTGCAGACTGGCCAAAAAAAGTGACCCCACGATGCCCTGCAAACTACAGGCCAGCTCCGGGTCCATCGAAAATCTCCGCCAGCTGAAAACGGGAGAGGTACCCTATGCGCTCGTCCAGTCCGACTGGCTCTATCAGGCCAGCCAGGGCACCGGGCCTTTCGCTGCCCAGCCACAACCCGAGCTGAGGGCGCTCTTTGCCACCCACGCCGAACCTTTCACCATAGTGGTGCGAGCCGATGGGGATATCACCACCCTGGAGCAGCTCAAGCTGGCCCCCATCGACATGGGCCTGAAGAGTTCAGGGACTCGTCAAACGGCATTGGCCCTGTTCAATGTTCTGGGCGCAAAGGAGCAGGATCTCGATTTGAAGAGCGTCGCCAATCTCTCCGAAGCGTTGTGCAATAAACAGATCGATGCCTATGGCCTTGTCATGGGTCATCCCAACCGCATCGTGCTGGACACCGCCAAGCGCTGCGCCGTGCGCTTCCTGGCGATCGAGGGGCCCGTAAGGGACCAGCTGCTCAAAGGGGTCAGGTATTACCAGCGCAGCCAGGTGCCGGCACGCATCTACCCGGGCAACCTCAAGGCAACCCCCACCTTCGCCATCGCCGCCACCCTGGTGACCAATGCCGCCACTCCCGATGACGAGGTCTATCGGCTGACCCGGGCCATGCTGAGCCAGCAAACCAGTTTCAACGAACAGACCTATGGCTATGCGAACCTGTTTCACAAGGCGCGCAACAAAATAGGCCCGGTGCTGAGTGTCGAACAGCATCCGGGCGCGGGAAAATATTTCGAGGAGTTGAAGGCGGCGGGCAAGTTATAGCTGGCGACGGGGGGAGCGCAGATGCTCGCTGGAGAACCGGCTCTGCATCGAGGTCCACTGGGCCAGGCGATCGGCACTCCCCGCCAGGGTTCCCTCGCGGCGGGATTTCATGATCCAGATGCTTTTGGCATCGAAACTGTAAACCGGCTGCAGATCATTGCGCTTGCTCCCCGGCAGGATGCGGCCATTGATGTTGTCCAGCACCAGGGGATCTGACTTGATGGTCGGGAAGTACAACGTCACCATGTGGAACTGGTTGTAACGAATTGCCTTCACATAGGCCAGCCGCAGCTTCTTCTCGTCGACCCCCAGCTCCATCAGGGTGTAGTACTTGGCGATGCTGTAGTCCTCGCAATCCCCACCTCTCGCCCCGATGAACTCCAGCGGATTGGCCCAATAATCATCATCCCCCCACAGTCTGGGATCCTCGCTGTAGGTCAGGTTGTTGAAGTAGTTGTTCACCAGCTCCAGCTTCTGCTGGTCCGTCGTTCCGGCCCTTGGCGTCAGCAGACGAGAGAAGGCCTCGGACCGCTGGATCGCTCTCGCGCCATAGACCGCCTGCATTTTTGCCCTGAGTTCCGGGCTGGCGATGTGTTCGGAAAGACCGGATGCCTGTATGCCGGATCCCAGCAGGGTCAGCGTGCAGGCAGAGACGAGCAACCATTTCATGACTGACACTCCATATCAGATGCTGGAGGTCAGTATAGTTGGCCGCGTCGCCTCTATCGTCAATGTTGGGCAAGGCTTAGCGGCACTGGGCGAAGGCGTCCGCCAACTGCTGCATGAATTGCGGATAACCGTCCGGACCGAGCGGCACCTGCTCGCCGACTTCGTCCAGCAGCAGCACCTTGGCCCCGGTATTGCGGGCGACCGACTCGATCACTGCCGGGGAGAACTGCGGCTCGGCGTAGATGCAGCTCGCCTTTTTCTCTTCCAGCGCCTTGCGGATGTCAATCAGCGTCTTGGCTCCCGGGCGACGCTCCGGGCTCACGGTGAAGTGTCCCTTGGAGCTCATGCCGTAGTGGCGCTCCCAGTATCCATAGGCTTCGTGGAACACGAAGTAGCCCTTCTGATCCACCGCCTTCATCTGCACGGCGATCACCTTGTCCAGGGCGTCAACCTTGCCCTCGAAGGCCGCGAGATTGGCGGCATAGCGCGCCTGGTTGGCAGGATCCAGCTTGCCCAGTTCGGTCGCGATCGCCTTGGCAATCACCTTGGCCTGGGTTGGACCCAGCCAGATGTGGGGATCCACCCCTTCGTGGTGGTGCCCTTCATGGCTCTCGTCGTGCGCGCCGTGGTCGTGGGCGGCATGGTCATGATCCTTGTCATCATGGTGATGCTCGTCATGCTCGCCCTGGGTCGCATAGTTGTACAGCGGCATGCCGGGAACCTGGGTCAGGGTCAATACATGAGGATGCCGGGCAAGGGGTTTGGCCATGAAGCCTTCCAGCTCGGGACCGACCCACACAACCAGATCGGCCTCGTTGATGCTGCGAATATCGGAAGGGCGCAGGGAAAAATCGTGGGGCGACGCGCCGGTGGGCAGCAGCACCCCGGGCTCGCTCACGCCATCGGTGATCGCCGCCGCGATGAAGCCCAGGGGTTTGATGGTGGTCAGCACCTCGAGGGCACGGACAGGCAGACTCACCGCCATCAGGGCAGTGATCAGAGCAAGAATTCGCATAGAGGTCTCGTCAGGGTGTGTGTGTGTGATAATATAACAAACCAACGTCGCTGTTATATTATAACTCTCACAGGCTGTAAACCCCGGAGCTGTCATGACCCAACTGGTGGAGCTGAAAGAGGTCTGTCTCTCATTTGACGGACGACTCGTGCTCGACAAGGTCTCCTTTACCCTGAACAAAGGCAAAATCACCACCCTCGTCGGCCCCAACGGGGCGGGCAAGAGCACCCTGAGCAAGCTGGTGCTGGGCTTGCTCCGCCCAGATTCGGGGGACATCGTCCGCCGCCGCGATCTGCGAGTCGGCTATGTACCCCAGCGCCTCTATCTGGACCCCACCCTCCCCCTGACGGTGCGCCGCTTCCTGCAACTTGGCAAGAACAGCCGCCTCTCCATCGAGGAGGCCCTCAATCGGGTCGGTGCCCAGGATCAGCTGGACAACCGGATGCAGAAGCTCTCCGGTGGCGAGATGCAGCGGGTACTGCTGGCCCGCGCCCTGCTGGTCAAGCCCGAGCTGCTGGTGCTGGACGAACCGGTGCAAGGGGTAGATATCACGGGACAGATCGAGCTCTATGCCCTCATCAGCCAGCTGGCCGCCGAGTTCCACTGCGCCGTGCTGATGGTCTCCCACGATCTGCACCTGGTGATGGCCAGCACTCACGAGGTGATCTGCCTCAATCGCCACGTCTGCTGCCACGGCGAGCCACAGAGCGTGGCCCGCCACCCGGAATTTGCCCGCCTGTTCGGGCGACCGGAGCGGGAGGTGCTGGCGGTCTATACCCACCATCACCACTGCGATGGCGAACACCATCATCATGAACCGCAGGCTCCCGTCATCCGCCTGCCCTCTCGCAACAACTAGGATCTTCACGTGGACAGCTTTCTGTTATACGCCCTCGCGGCCGGACTCGGCATCGCCCTGCTGGCCGGGCCCCTGGGCAGCTTCGTGGTGTGGCGCAAGATGGCCTATTTTGGCGACACCCTCTCCCATGCCTGCCTCTTCGGCATCGCCCTCGGCATCCTGCTGCAGGTGGACCTCACCCTGGCGGTCGTGGTCTGCTGCCTCGCCATGGCCATGCTGCTGGTCATCATGAGCCGCAACCAGCAGGTGGCCACCGACACCCTGCTCGGCATTCTGGCCCACAGCGCCCTGTCGCTGGGTCTGGTCACCCTGAGCTTCATGGACAACGTGCGGGTGGATCTGATGGCCTACCTGTTTGGCGACCTGCTCTCGGTGCAGCCCATGGACCTGCTCTGGATCTACGGCGGCGGCGCCCTGGTGCTGCTCACCCTGTGGCGGCTCTGGGATCCCCTGCTCTCCATGACCATCTCGGAAGAGCTGGCCCGGGTGGAAGGGGTGCGGGTGGATGTGCTGCGCTGCGTGCTGATGCTGCTGATAGGCCTGGTCATCGCCGTGGCCATGAAGTTCGTTGGGGCGCTCATCATCACCTCCTTGCTGATCATTCCCGCCGCCACCGCCCGCCGCTTCAGTCAGACCCCGGAGCAGATGGCCGGCTTTGCCGCCCTGGCAGGCTGTCTCGCCGTGCTGGGGGGCCTTGCCCTCTCCTGGTATCAGGACACCCCGGCCGGTCCCTCGGTCGTAGTCTGCGCCACCACCCTCTTTGTACTGAGCCAGTTCAAGCGCACCTGACCCGCTCCTGATGGCCCTGGTCTCGCCAGTGCCATCAGGCCTCCCGAATCAGACTCCTGCGTCGTGGGCTGTGCCGTCCATTCTGCATAGGGCCCCCAGCACGTTCAGACGCGCCTGAGAGGCTCGTTTTCCCCGGGTCTCAGGCTCACCTGCGACTCCTGCCACAGCCACTGACGCAACCGGCTGATGGCGGGTTCATGGGCGCGCGAGCGCTTGAAGACGAAATAGAAGTTGTCGCCGGTCTCGAGGGCGTGCAGGGGCAGTCGCACCAGACGCGGATCCTCCGGCTGCAACATGTAGTCATTGATGAGCGCCATTCCCTGGTCCCAGTTCGCCGCCTCCAGCGCCAGCAGGATATGGCTGAAATGGTGCACCCTCGCCTCGGGGGGAATGGTCAGCCCCCCCATTTCGGCCCAGCGCCGCCAATCTTCCCCCTTCTCGCGGTAGATAGCCTGGATGGAGAGCAGCGGCAACTGCCACAGGGTGGCGGGCCACTCCCCTTCCACCTGCTGCCACATCCGGCGACTGCACACCGGCATCAGCCGCTCCCGATAGAGCAGATCGTGCATGTAGCCCGGCCCTTCGGGGGAGACGGTGATGAAACCGTCCGCCACCCTGTCGGAGAGCTCGGGATCTTCCGCCACCATCTCCAGGCTGAGATCCAGCTCGGGATAGAGCTGACGCAGCCCGGCCAGGCGAGGGATCAGCCACTTCACCGCAAAGGAGCTATAGACCGCGAGCCGCACCCGCATCTCGCCTCCACCGCGCAACTGCTCGCTACTCTGGGCAATCTGGACCAGCCCGGCGGCGATCCCCTCGAAATAGATCTCCCCCTGGGGCGTCAGGGAGAGCAGCCGCCCCTGGCGCAGCAGCAGCCGCTCCCCCAGAAAATCCTCCAGCAGACGGATCTGGTGACTGACCGCACTCTGGCTGACATTGAGCTCCAGGGCGGCGCGGGAAAAACTCAGCAGGCGGGCAACCACCTCGAAATATTGAACGGCGCGCAGGGGGGGCAGCTTCATTATCCAAATTTCTCATGCGTGATGATTTTTTATCATTTTACTGGATAACAGGCCGCGGGCTACCCTCCCCTCATCTGAATCTGGAGGTGGTATGAATGCAGTCGGAATAGGCATCCTCTATCTGGTGCTCGGCAACATGGTGGCGGTCTTCTCCGATGCCCTGGTCAAGGTGCTGGAGCCGGACCAGCCCATCTTCCAATTTGTCTTTTTCCGCCAGCTCTCCGCGGCCCTGCTGCTCGCCCCCTGGCTGCTCTGGTCCTGGCGGCGCAACCCGCCGGTAGCCCTCAAGTGGCACCTGCTGCGGGCCCATATCTGGGCCGTCGGTGTCTGCCTGATGGTGGTCGCCCTCACCCGGCTGCCGCTCGCCACCGCCAACGCCCTCTTCTATGCCGCCCCGCTGCTGATGGTGCCGCTCGCGGTCTGGCTGGCGGGGGAGGCACTCTCGCGCCAGAAGGTGCTGACGGCGCTGCTCGGCTTCGTCGGAGTGCTCATCGTGCTGCGCCCGACCGAGGTAAACTGGGCCGCCCTGGCGGCGCTCGGGGTGGCGCTCTCCCTGGCGGTCAACAACCTGCTGATCAAGCGCATCCCGCTCCAGCAGCCCATCGCCCAGACCCTGTTTTTCACCAATGTGCTGAGCATGCCCTTCATCCTGGCGCTGGCCTGGTGGGAAGGGGGCGAGTGGCAATGGCAGATGTGGTGGCCCGCCTTCGGCTCCTCGGCGCTCATCATGGTCTATGCGGGGCTGTGCGTGATGGCCTATCGCAAGGCGGAGGCGAGCAAGATCGCCTCGGCGGAGTACACCGGGCTGCTGATGGCAGTCGCCATCGGGGTCTGGCTGTTTGACGAGCAGCCAGGGCTGCCGCTGCTGCTGGGGTGCCTGTGCATCATACTGCCGCTGGTCGCCATGGCCCGCAGCAAGCCCCAGGCCGAGCCGGCGCTCTAGCCGGCAGGGGCAAGCAGGGGGGCGACCCTCTGCTGCAGATGGGGGATCACGGCCTGCTCGAACCAGGGGTTCTTCCTGAGCCAGAGGGTGTTGCGCGGTGACGGGTGCGGCAGCGGCAACCAGGCCGGGCCAAAGTCCGCCCAGTGTCGCACCGTCTCGGTGAGGGATCCTTTCGCCGCCTCCCTCAGGTAGTAAGCCTGCGCATACTGGCCGATGAGCAGGGTCAGCTCGATGTTGGGCAGCAGCATCAGTACCTTGTCGTGCCAGGTGGGGGCACATTCCGGGCGCGGGGGCAGATCCCCCGACTTGCCCCTGCCGGGGTAACAGAGCCCCATGGGCATGATGGCGATGCGGGATTCATCGTAAAAGGTGGCCTTGTCCACCCCGAGCCACAAGCGCAGCCGATCGCCGGAGGGGTCGTCCCAGGGGATGCCGCTGGCGTGTACCCGGGTGCCGGGGGCCTGGCCGATGATGAGCAGACGGGCGCGCTCGTTGCCGCGGATCACCGGCCTTGGGCCGAGCGGCAGGTGGGCCTCGCACAGGCGGCAGGCCCGGATCTGTTCAAACAGGGGATCGAGTCGGTTCATGGGCCCGATAGTACCAGAGTTTTCTCCCCGCTCCCGCTTGTGAAAGGGGCGGCGGATACTTATCATGCAGCCGCCATTGTTTAGTTTAATAAACGGAGAGAGATGAAGAACTGGATGGGCACCGGCAGCGCGGCCCTCTCATTCGTGCTGTGGGGCATGCTGCCCCTCTATTACCAGTTCATGCCCGAGATCAACATGTGGGAACTGCTCTCCCACCGGGTGCTCTGGTCCGTGGTGCTGCTGGGAGGCCTGCTTCTGCTCCTCGGCCAGCGGGTACCCTGGGGGGCCCTGCGCGGCGATCCCCGGCAGCTCGGCCTCGTGCTGCTGGCAGGCCCCGTGATGTCCATCAGCTGGTGCATGTTCACCTGGTGCCTGACCACGGGCCAGGTGCTGGCCACCAGCCTCGCCTTCTTCATGACCCCGCTGTTCAACATCGCCTTTGCGGTGCTCTTCCTCAAAGAGAAGCTCACCCCGCAAAAACACCTGGCGGTGGCGCTCGCCCTGGCGGGGCTCGCCTACATGCTCTTCTCCTACGGCGAGCTGCCCTGGTTCTCCCTCGTGATGGGGGCCAACTTTGCCCTCTACGGCCTCATCAAGAAGAAGGTGAGACTGGACGCCGGCACCAGCCTCTATCTGGAGTCCCTGGTGCAGTTGCCCGTCGCCCTGCTCGTCATCGGCTGGCTGACCTTGCAGGGCACCAGCCAGTTTATGGCAGGAGACTGGGCCGACAAGCTGCTGCTGATGGGCAGTGCGCCCGCCACCCTGCTGCCGGTGGGGCTGTTCTGCTACGCGGTGGCGCGCACCCCCATGAGCACCGTGGGCCTGTTGCAATACATAGAGCCCAGCCTCGCCTTCCTGCTCGCCCTCTTCTGGTTTGGCGAGATACCGGATCCGGTGAAATCCGTTGGCTTCGCCTTCGTCTGGGCCGGCCTGCTGGTGAGCCTGCTGCCCCTGCACCGGCTCGGGGGTCGGCGGGCAAGGTGGCGCACCTCGTGACCCTCGCCACCGGCACGCCCTCCCCCTGGTTTGTCTATCTGGTGCGCACCGGCGCCGGGGCACTCTATGCGGGGATCAGCACGGATCCCGAGCGGCGCCTGCGTCAGCACCAGAGCGGCAAGGGGGCCAGAGCCCTGCGCGGCAAGGGGCCCCTGACGCTGGCGTGGCAGCAGGAGGTTCCCGGCAAACGCGAGGCGCTGCGCCTCGAGTACCGCCTCAAGCAGCAGAGCAAGGCGTTCAAGGAGCGCCTGGTGCAAGAGCCGGCGCTGTGGCACGACTGGAGCCTTTCCTGGCTTGCCACCCCGCACACCGACCCTGTGTCGCCCCCATAAAAAGGGCCACTGCAAGCAGTGGCCAAGGAAGGATACGAAATCAGGGAGGCTTAACGGTAGGTGTTCGACTGCTTGCGCCTGTTGCTGAGGAGCCAGCACACCACCAGCACCACCAGCAACCAGGGCGCCAGCTTGATGATGAGGGCAAACATGCCGGCCAGGGCGCCAAACAGCACAAAGACCCCGCTCACCAGCAGCATGGCCAGCACGGTGAATCCGGTCAGCGCCATGCCGATCAGCACCAGGATCAAGACGATAAATTCCAGCATGTTGTGCTCCTCACGGGCTTGCACTTGCCGACGGGACGATCCGGAGATCACCCCAGCCAGCGTTGAAGTTCACGGCGGGGAGGCATGACGAGCACCCCCACCAGATAGAGCGCCAGGGCCAGCGGCGGCATCAGGATCAGGGCGAGCAGGGCCACCACCCGCACCGTCACTCTGGACACCCCCAGCCCTCTGGCAAGACCGGCGCAGACCCCGGTCAGCTTGCGATGGGCGAGATCCTTGGGCCAGGGTGTCATGGTTATGCCTCCACCTTCTGACCCTTGAGCCGGGCCAGCTCCCGCTCAATCTCGTCGTTCAGCTCCAGCTCGCGGAACTGGGCCTCGAGGGACGGGTTCTGCCCCAGGGTCGCCGCCTCCAGCTGGGCCTCCAGCTGATCGACCCGGTTCTGGAAGCCGTCGAAGCGGGCCACCAGCTCGTACATGCGCTGGTTGTCCACCTGGGCACGGGCGCGGATGCGGCTGTGGGCGGTCTGCTCGCGCAGGGTCAGCATCTTCTGCTTCTCTCGCGCCTCGGTCAGCTTGGCCGCCAGCCGCTCGCTGTCGGCGGTGAGCTGGGCCAGCACTTCGGCCACCCGCGCCTTGTCCTCTTCCAGCCGCTCGCACTGCTTCATCTCCGCCAGCTTCTCGGTGAGGGCGGCACGGGCCAGATCTTCGCGGCCCTTCTGGATGGCGAGTTCGGCCTTGGCTGCCCACTCCTGGATCTGGTTGCGCAGCGCCTGCTGATGGCGCTCCAGCTGTTTCTGTTCGGCGATGACGCGGGCGGCCTGGGTTCTCATCTCGACCTGGACCTGCTCCATCTCCTCGATCATCAGCCGCAGCATCTTCTCCGGCTCTTCGCTCTTGTCGAGCAGGCTGTGCAGGTTGGCATTGATCACGTCGGTCAGGCGGCTGAATACGTTCATGGTCTGGCTCCTTGTTGATAGGGTGTCACTCTCTTCCCATGACATTACAAGAGCCGTGCCAGAATGTTTTTTTCCTTTATTTACAATTAGATGAAAGTTAACGATGGATGTTTATTGGATACGGCGTGGTGAAAAAAACCAACAAGATGGTGATTTTCACCAATAAAAAAGGGAGCCAGCGGCTCCCTCTCTTCTCTGCAACCGGGCTCAGGCCGCCGGCCGATGGCCAAGCTTGCCATCCAGCTCCGCCAGCTTGGCTTCCATCTTCTCCCGGCAGGTGTCGGAGAGCTCGCGAATGCCGGCGGCGCCGTGCTCCTTGCTGCACACCGGGGCCATCACTTCCAGCAGCACCTCGCCGTTGTCCCAGCGGTTGAGATCGACCTGACCGAAGTAGCTGGAGCAGACGATGGGCACCACGGGCACCTCGGCCTGGACGGCAGTGTGGAAGGCCCCCGCTTTGAACGGCAGCAGACCACGCCCCTGGGAGCGGGTCCCCTCCGGGAACATCCAGATGGAGGTGCCACGATGCTTGATGCGATCCACCACCTGGCCGATGGTGCCGATGGCGCGGGAGCGGTTGGAGCGGTCGATCAGCACGTTGCCGGAGAGCCAGAAGATGAGGCCGAAGAAGGGGAGCCACAGCAGGCTCTTCTTGCCCACCGCCACCACGCCGGGCTGCACGGCGCCGGTCACGGTGAAGATGTCGTAGTTGCTCTGGTGATTGCAGACATAGACCGCCGGCCCCACCGATTTGACCTCGTCGGCCACCGTCACCCGGACCTTGAGGCCGATCAGCGGGCAGACCGCATGATACATGCGGGCGAAGACATAGACGTTGTTCGGGTGGCGCGGGCGCACCAGACAAAGCAACAGGCCGAACAGGAACCAGAAGACGAGCAGCAGTGCCAGCAGCAGCACACGGGCAAGTTTGAGCATCGAACACCTCGGAATTTGACTCGGCGCAGTATACTGGTCCCCCTTTTAGCGAACAAGCGTTCGCCAGACAGAACCGACCAGCCCCGGACGCCACCGGTCACCCCGGCTTGCCCCACCCGCCATTGCCCGCTAGGATGTGGCCATCTTGATGAACGGGGCGAGCATGATTTTGCAACAACGCGCGGCGACACGACTCCTGCTGCTGGTCTGCCTGCTGGTGCTCAATTGCGCGGCCCAGCCGCTGGCCCGCCTCGCCCTGCTCGATCACGCCGTGAGTTGCCAGACCCTGCCCCAGTTCGCCTCAGCCGACGACCAGGCTGACAAGGGCACGCCCGCCAGTGTGCAGCCCAACAGCTGCCAGCTCAACGGCAAGTGGCTGAGCGCCGCCAGTCTGCTGTGCGTGGAGCAACTCTTCTTCGCCATCGCCTTCGTGATTGCCCTGCTGGTGCCCCTGTCACGGCGCGCGCCGGCACTGCCTCCCCCCATCAATGTCTCGCCGCCGGAGCGGCGACTGCACCTCACCCTCTGCGTCTGGCGGGAATGAGTTCAGCCGCGCTTTTTCAGCCTGCTGTCACTCATTTTTTGCGAGACCCAATACATGTCGAATCTCTTCAAGGCGGCCCTGCTACTGGGCAGCCTGCTGTGGCAATCCAGCGGATTGGCCAGCGATACGGGGTGGCTCACCCGCCCCCAGAACAGTCACGCCAAGGTCAGGCTGCAAGCCGACCGCAGCGTCCCGGATCAGACCCGCATCCTGCTCGATGTCCAGCTGGCGTCAGGCTGGAAGACCTACTGGCACAGCCCGGGTGAAGGGGGCATTGCGCCCCAGATCCTGTGGGATGAGCCGGTCGGCGACTTCCAGTGGCACTGGCCCACGCCGCGCCCCTTCGAGGTGGCCGGGCTCAGCACCCAGGGCTATCAGGAGCAGGTACGCTTCCCCCTGAGCCTGGACTACCCGGCCGGGCAGCCGCTCAAGGGCACCTTGCGCCTCTCCACCTGCAGCAATGTCTGCATCCTGACCGACTACCCCTTCACCCTGGCGGCGGATGGGCAGGCGTCGGCCGGTTTCGACTTCGCCTGGGCCCGGGCCATGAGCACCCTGCCACAGACGCTGCCCGCCGACACCCGGGTCGAGCTCGGCTACCAGCACAACCTGCTGCAACTGCGGGCCGAGCGGGTCGAGGGGTGGCAGGCGCCTGCGCTCTTCCTCGATGCGCTGGAGGGGGCCGAGTTCGGCAAGCCCGCGCTCGAGGTAAGCGGCACCACCCTGATCGCCCGGGTGCCGGTCAGCGACGGCTGGCAGGGGGATGCCCCAGACTTGCGCGGTCAATCCCTCGGCCTGCTGCTCGGTAGCGGCGAGCAGGCCTGGCAGACCCGCGCCACCATCGCCGATCCCCTCGCCCTGCCGGCCCCCGAGCAGCCACTTCTCTGGCTGCTCGGGGCGGCGCTGCTCGGCGGTCTCATCCTCAACCTGATGCCCTGCGTGCTGCCGGTGCTGGCCCTGAAACTCGGCACCGTGTTGCAGCAGCAAGAGAGCGAACAAGGAGGCGTGCGCAAACAGTTCCTCGCCGCCAGCGCCGGGATAATTGCCTCCTTCTGGGTGCTGGCGGCCATGAGCAGCCTGCTGCGCGCCACACAAGGGGCGGTCGGCTGGGGGATCCAGTTCCAGAGCGCCGGTTTCATCGGCTTCATGGTGGCGGTGACCCTGCTGTTTTGCGCCAACCTGCTGGGGCTGTTCGAGATAAGGTTGCCCAGCGATCTCAACACTCGCCTCGCCACCCGCGGCGGCGAGGGGCTCGGTGGCCACTTCCTGCAAGGGAGTTTCGCCACCCTGCTCGCGACCCCCTGCTCCGCCCCCTTCCTCGGCACCGCGGTGGCCTTTGCCCTGGCGGCGCCGCTCGGCCAGCTCTGGCTCATCTTCACCGCCCTCGGCCTTGGCATGAGCCTGCCCTGGCTGCTGGTGGCGGCCCTGCCGCGCCTTGCCCTCTGGCTGCCCAAACCGGGGCGCTGGATGGGGCGACTGCGCATCCTGCTCGGGCTGATGATGCTGGGCTCCAGCCTCTGGCTGGCGAGCCTGCTTGGCAACCATCTGGGCACCACGGCCACCGGCTGGCTGATGGCCGCCATGGTGCTGGCGCTGCTGATGGGCATCCTCTGGCGTTATGGCCTGCGCGGTTTCACCCTGGCCCTCTCCCTCTCGGCACTCATCGGCGGCGCCCTGCTGCTGGGGGGCACCCTCACGGTGAAAGGGAGTGGCAGCGTCGATCGCATCGCCTGGCAGCCGCTCTCCGAGCAGGCCATCGCCGACGCCCTGGCCCAGAACAAGCGGGTCTTCGTGGATGTGACCGCCGACTGGTGCGTCACCTGCAAGGCCAACAAGTACAACGTGCTGCTGCGTGACGAGGTGCAGCGCGCCCTGTCGACCCCGGACGTGGTGGCCCTTCGCGGCGACTGGAGCCGGCCGAGCGATGCCATCTCCGCCTTCCTGCGCCAGCGCGGCGCCGCCGCCGTTCCCTTCAACCAGATCTACGGGCCCGGCCTGCCGGAAGGGGAGATCCTCTCTCCCCTGCTGGACAAGGCCGACTTGCTCGACAGCTTGCACAAGGCCGGCCTCGTTCAGGCCGATGCCACCCATTTCTAAGGAGAATGCCATGAGACTGCGAACCCTGACCCTCTGCACCGCCCTGGTAGCCGCCACCCTGGGCACCCCCACGCTGCACGCCGCCCCCTTCACCCCGGAGCAGGAAGCCCGCATCAAGGAGCTCATTCGCGAGACCCTGATCGCCAACCCCGGGATCCTCGACGAGGCAGCCGAATCCTGGGAGAAACAGAACGCCGCGACCCAACAGGCCCAGATGGGTGACTTCATCAAGGGCAACCAGGATGTGCTGTTCAACAGCCCCACCAGCCCGCGCCTCGGCGCCAAGCATCCCAAGCTGACCCTGGTGCTGTTCACCGACTACAACTGCCCCTACTGCAAGCAGTTTGACCCGGCGGTCGCCAAGCTGCTCGCGGCCTATCCGGACGATCTGGGGCTGGTGATCAAGCTGCTGCCGTTCAAGGGGCAGACCTCCGCCAAGGCAGCCCAGTACAGCCTGACCCTGTGGCAACAGGATCCTGCCCGCTTCCTCCCCCTGCACGACAAGCTCATGAGCAAGCAGGGGATGCTGACCGAGACGGACATCAACAAGGCGCTGGCCGCCACCGACAACCTGACCCTCAAGCCCGCAGGCAAGGCCACCGAAGAGCTGCGCAACAGCCTGCGCATCGGCACCCTGCTCGGCGTGCAAGGCACCCCGGCGACCCTTATCGGCAACCAGCTGGTGCCGGGTGCCATTCCCTATGACGAGCTGGAGCAGCTGGTCAAAGCCGAGCTGGCCAAGCGGAGCTAAGCCATGGCCGAGGATGCAGGCATAAAGGCCCCCCGCTGGCGCCGCTGGGGCAAGGAGGCGCTCTGGCTGCTGCTGATGGCGCTCGTCATCACCACCCTGGTGGATCTGTGGCGCAGCCCCACCCTGCCGGCGGGGGCCATGGAGGCCCCCTTCACCCTGCAGGACGGCACCACCACCACTTTGGTCGAGCAGAGCCGCGGCAAGCCCCTGCTGGTCTACTACTGGGCCAGCTGGTGCGGGGTGTGCCGCTTCACCACTCCCACGGTGGAGCAGCTCTGGCAGGAGGGTGAAAATGTGCTGACGGTGGCCCTGCGCTCCGGCAGCGATGAGCCGTTGCGCGCCGGGATGGCGAAGAAGGGGCTGACCTTCCCCACCCACAACGACGAGTCCGGGGATCTGGCCGCCCGCTGGCAGGTGGGGGTGACGCCAACCTTCCTCGTCATCAAGGATGGGGCTCTGGTGAGCAGCACCACCGGCTGGAGCAGCGCCTGGGGGCTCAGGTTGCGGCTGCTCTGGGCAAGCTGGTAGCCCCCTTCATGCCAGAGATACAAAGAGCCCGGTATCGCTACCGGGCTCTTTTTCATCAGAGGGCTGACAACCCGCCCTATTGGGCGGCCTCCATCGCCCGCTTCTCCAGATTGGCCTTGATGTCGAGACGCTCAGACTCCCCGATCACCCCGTCACCGTTCTTGTCCAGGCGAGAGAAGAGCGCCTCCTGCCGCGCCATGAACTGGGCCCTGGTGGTCTCCCGCGACGGCTTGAGCTGGCTCATCCGCTCCGGGACCGGCTTGCCTGCCTGCTGCATCACGCCAGCCAGCTTTGCCAGGTTGGCCTCTTTCTCGGCAACCGACAGCACGCCGTCACCGTTTTTGTCTTGCAGGGCGAAGCGCTGGGCGGCGCGCTCCATGAACTGAGCCCTGGTGACATCCCCCATCAGCGGCGAGACGGGCATTATGTCGCTGGCAGAGGCGGCACTGCCTGCCAGCGCGAGCACGAAAAACGCGGACTTGACCATGGCGATGACTCCTTGTGACGGCAGAATCCGGATGGTTCGGACAAGAGGGGGCCGGGCAACGCCAGGGCCTGCCGCCCCCCTCTGCCAGTGTAGCCCCGCCGCCATCTCGCACCGCCCGCTCTTTTCGTACAGAAAGACCGCACTTTCATGGCAGAGGCGCCGGCTTTCCGTTAAAATCTCCGGTTTTTGCCGAGCCTGGTTTGCCGACGTTGCGCCACCAGGTCGACACAGGATGAATTCCACCATGCCAGTGAGGCAGGATCCGTCATGAACAACTACTTCCGGGTGTTGGGCGTCAAGTCCAACGCCAGTGAAAACGACATCAAAAAAGCCTATCGACGGCTGTCGAACCAGTACCACCCCGACAAGCTGCACGGGGCGAGCGAAGAAGAGAAAGAGCAGGCAGCCCTCAAGCTGCACCAGGTAAAGCAGGCTTATGAAGTGCTGTCCGATCCGAAACAGCGGGCCGCTTTTATCAAGGATTTCAACAACGTCATCGTGACCGATCCCGCTGCTGCCATGCAGGAGATGTGGGACCAGTTCTACCCCTGAGCCACCAGGCAAGAAGAGCGACTATGCAAAAAAAATGGGACCAGGCACGGCTCAAGGCCCTGCAAAGCGATGCCAGCGAGAACATCGAATCCTACCGGGATCAGGACGACCCCAGGGGGCTCGAGCAGTTCACCGACCAGATGAAGGCCCTGCTGCTGGCCGACATGAGCATGCTGGAGTTCATGCCCGAATACCTGCCGCTCGCCCTCTATGGCCGGGTGCAGTTCCCGCCCAAGGCCAAGTCGCAGTGGAACAAGTGGCTCGCCAGCGGTGAGCAACCCTCCTGGGACGAGTTCAAGGTGAGCGTCGGCTTCAACAACGCCATCCTGCCGCTGGTCAAGGCGGTGCGGACACAGAGCGAAGATCAGCTGATGGAGGCCTGCGCCGTGCTGTTCCTCCTGGACAACCCGCTGCCCCGCGGCAGCCACCGCGGTGATGACGACTATGAGTTGCGGGACGAAGAAGAGGAAGACGGGGAAGATGCCGACGCCGACTACCACGGCGGCAGTGACCGCTATGGTGATGACGACGGCGATCAGGATATGTACGACGAAGTCCGTTTCTAATTGGGGCAAGGCATGAGCAACAGTCTGATAGAAATTACCGCCATCGAGATCAAAGAGCTGGCCGTCATCGAGCCGAAGCAGGCCAGCGAGAAGTTCGAGCTGATCGCCAAGACCATGTCTGACGACCAGCTGGCAGAAGTGATTGAAAACATTGATATCGTTACCCTGACCCAGATCAACGGCCAGCACGACATCTCCTTCCCCTCCATCATCTCCGAGCTGATGACCCCGGAGCGGATCCGCGACATCGTCTGCCAGCAGCCCCTCTACTGGGAAGAGGCGATCAAGAACAACGCCGACGAGCTGCAACAGCACACCTTCGACTTCCTCAACTACCTGATCCGCACCCAGGAGAGCGAAGCCAAGCAGCGGGAGATCCTCGAGTGCGTGGCCGAGGATCCGGCCGGCCTCTTCTACCTCGCCATCCCCTTTATCGAGTTTTATCGCGGCGATCGCTATGAAGAGGACGAGGGCTATCGCGACGTGCTGCACGCCGAAGAGGAAGATCTCGAAGAGTCCCTGCGCTACAGCGAGCGCCAGCAGGCCGAAGACAGCCACGACTACGCGCTGGACGACCCCCGCAGCCTCTTGATGCTCATTCGCGAGCTGGCCCCCGAGGTGGAAAAATCCATCAAGTCGCTGCTGCGCAACGAGCACTCCACCTGGGACGGCATCATCAACAAGTTTGCCGCCGAGCTGGTGATGCAGGCCAAAGAGAAGAACAAGGTCGAGGAAGACGAGTACGGCGACGTCGACGACATGTTCAGCTTTCTGGATTAAGGAGCCCATTCATGCAGTTAGTCATTCGCGATGCCAACCAGGGCCCCTTTCTGACCCAGGTGCTGCGCTTTGGCCGCGACAACGAACTCTTGAGTCAGCAGCAGCTCGCCGCCATCAAAGGCAAGGCGGTGCTGATGAGCCTCAAATTCGCCGACAAGTACTACAACAAGTACAAGATGCACCTGCTGGAGCAGGCCGCCCACGACGTCATCGGCGTGGTGAGCCTCGGTCTGCAGGAGCTCTCCCAACGGGATCCGGCCAAGGCACTGGCCCTGTTGCAGGCGCCGGAAGGCCCCATCAAGCCGTTCCAGAAGGGCTGGTCCATGCTCATCACCGTCAGCCCCAAGCAGGCTGGCAACAGCCTCTACGGTGACGTGGATGCGCGCCTGCTGGACAAGATCTCCAGCCCCCCCGATGTGGAGGAGTGGCAAGGGTGGCAGGAGTACGAGAAGGCGCTGACCGAGCACAACAAGAGCCGCCTGATGGCGCTCATCGACCAGCACTTCTTCGCCTGTGAGAGCGACCACCCCACCATGGAGGACAAGCTGGCCGAGGCGCTGCTCTACCGCATCCTCTGCGGCAAGGGCAGCGGTGCAGCCCCCCTCAAGGTGAAGCAGGATCTCAAGCGCAAGCTGGCGCGGGAGATTGAGCTCGACGAGGGCTGGTACGACACCGACTACCTCGCCGCCCAGCTCACCCTGATGCTTAGCGCGCTCCCCGCCGACATGGCCGCCGCCCTGCGACAGGAGCTGAGCCCTGGCTTTGTGCCCAACCTGCTGCATACCCTGGGGTTTGTGCGTCAGTACCAGCAGTTGCAAAAAGAGGACGCCTCGCCGGATAAGCTCGACAACATGGAGATGCGCGCCGGGATCCGCCACCCCCTGCTCGGCTGGCCCCTCTACCACGACTTCTGATGACGGGCTTTCCCCTTCACTCTGTTCCAACGCCCGGCTTGCCGGGCGTTGTCATTTTTGCAGCTCGCAGATGGCGGCGCCGACCCTATCGGGCAATGGTCCACATGGCGCTTTGCATCCCGGTCTCCCGAAAATCGATCACCACGGGATAGTCGTTGCCACAGCCCGTCACCGTCCAGCGCTCCTGCCAGTGGCGACTGCCCGGCTCCCCCTCGGGAAGTTGCAGCACCACGGGCACGAAGCGCTCCGGCGCGTCACACCCCTTGGTGGCCACCCAGGATGCGACCCCCACCATGGCATCCCGGATCAGCTGCTGATTGGCCAGGGTACCTTCCTGCACGGGTTCACTCGGGCTGACCTCGGCCTGGCACACCAGGGGAAAAAGCAACAGCAGGGCACAGGGTCTCATCACACCTCCAGAGGGGTCAGTCAAAAAGTGGTTCGTTCGGGGCTTTCATCATGACCCGAAACGGCGCCAGACAGAAGAGGCCACCAGGGGGAAGCAGGCGCAGGATCCGGTGCGCGGTGGCGTGCACGCAAGGCGGACTACCTCCTAAGCGTCATTGGCCCACATTTTGTCAGGGATATAATGACTCCCCCATACAAGCCGCCGGGGAACGAGCCGTGAGCAGAAAGCCGGACCGCATGACCGCCATGCAGCAGATCATCGACGCCGTGAAGGCGGAATTTCCGCTCTATCAACCGGATACCTTCAAATGCGGGCCGGACAACACCTGCATCGGCTGCCCCAAGAAGCTGATGGAGCTGGTGGATACGGACCTCTGCTACTGGCAATATCAGATCGATCGCGGCATCCCGCCCAGCTTCGACGAGCTCAACCGCTTCGGCAAGATGTGCAAAAATATCCGCCGGGCCCTGGTGCGCAATGGCCGCATTCCCGCCTGACAAAAAGCAATATGCTGCCTTCATCGGTTTTTTATGATGGTTTTATCCACCAGAATGAATCACCACCTCATTTAATGGCGCAGCACACCTTGTTCACCGCCTACCGTGCTGATGGCCGACGCAGGTTCATTGCCCCAAGGAGCACTATATGACTCAGGAAAGTATCCAGACCCGCTATACGCTGGATCCCGCCCTTGCCAGCGCCACCGAGCTGGAGCAAGCCATCGCCCAGGCCATCGAGGCCAACAAGCAGGACTTCTTCCCCCTGCTGGAGCGGCTGGTGGATGTGGGTGACAGCCGGGTCAAGCTCAGCCAGAAGGATCCCCTGCGGGTGCTGGGGGTGGAACTCGACGAGGCTCGCACCGGCGGCACTGCCCGCCTTGGCTACGAATCCAACTTTTCCGAGAGCTGCCGCCTTATCGACGAATACGACCAGCACCAGACCAGCGTGGCCTTTCACCTCGACGGGGATCAGCTTGTTTTCGATCTTGAGCTGCCCATACAGTGGAATTTCGACAACTAGGGCTACTCCCCCGCCTTCGCTCAGCAACCTGCCCATCACAAAAAAGGAGCCTTGCCGGCTCCTTTTTCACTGATTCACGGCGTTGTTGATCAAATCCGTCGCTGGATGGCCGTTCCCCAACCCGTTGATACCACTCAATTCACTGGCTGGCGAACAGGCATACCAAGCCCTATCAGCTTGTTCATCACCTTCACGCCAGCCAGGATTTCGCCCACCTGGGCGTTGTAGTTCCGCAGGCTCAGCGTTGGCCCGATGAGTTGCTTGAACCGGTACATGGCGGTCTCGGCTATCGAGCGCTGGTGATAGCCGGAGTCTTTCTTCCATTGCTTCAGTTCACCGGCCTTGAGCGCCGTCACCGCCTCGTTGCGGGGATGGTCTTCCTCCCACGGTGCCGCATTTTTTCTCGGCGGTATGGTGGCTTTCGCCCCCCTTCTTCTTCAGTAGCGCATGACAGGCCTTGGTGTCATACGCACCATCGGCGCTGACCTGTTTTATCTTGCGT